>NZ_VRMC01000009.1:0-91782 GCF_008369905.1 Pseudonocardia sp. EV170527-09 | reverse complement strand
CAGTCGCCGGGCCAGACCGGCGACAAGGACCGCGGTCCGAGCTTCGCTGGGCAGGGTCACGGTCTGGGCGTGGGCGACCTCGACCGCTGTAGTGGCCATCGCAGGAATGCCCGGTGCCCACGCCCGATGGGCGCGCAGGTACTCGATCACCCCGGTCGTGCCGGCGTCTCGGAGCGCCTGCGGTGTCTGGAATCCGGTGGCCAGCACCAGAGCGCTGCGGGTGGAGTAGTCGAACGCTGCTTCGAGACCAGGAAAGATCGACCCGAGCAGGTCACGCAGCCGGTTGACCCCGCGTACCCAGTCAGCCATCAGATCCTCGCGGTGGGCCAGGAGTCGGCGCAGCTCAGCGACGGTCTCGTCAGTGGCGGTGACCACTGTGAGGTCGGCGCCGGGCATGCGGGCGGTGTCGGCGATGATCTTTGCGTCGCGGGCGTCGGTCTTGGCCTCCCCACGGAACACTCCGCTCATCCGGTTGACGACCCGCCCGGGAACGTAGACGACCTGCTGGTCGGCTGCGGTGAGGACGACCTGCAGCAGCGCGGCATAGCTGTTGGTCAGGTCGATCGCCCACCGCACGTCCTCGGCCGCGGCGGACGCCCGATCGAGCAGAGCTTCGATCGCGGCCTGGTCGTTGCCGACCTTGCGGGAGAACACCACCTTGCCCTCGGCATCGACAGCGCAGGCGTGGTGGGTCCTTTTCCCGACGTCGATCCCGATCCAGACCACTGGCCGTCGCGCCACGAACAAACTCCTGTTGTTGCAGTTCACGCCCGTGGACAACCCGCCATCAGGTCCCTAATCAGCGACGGTTCGCATCAGATCCGAATCAGTGGCCAGGCCTGTCCAGCACGACGGGGCGGCCATTCCTTCCGAGCCACCGAAGCGACAACACCTCATCAGCCACACCCCGTCGTCCCGGGCATCCGGGGCACCAACCCCGAACACCCACGACCTTAGGGACTCCTCATGGCCACGGCGAACAAGCTCAGTGTCATCCCCTGCGGGGCGATGCACACCAATCTCCCGTTCCTGCTCCTCAAGCCCGGTGTCAGCATCAAGCCACGGTCCGAGAAGGACTCCCCGATCGACTGGGTGGAGGTGCCGACGCACTGCGTCCTCGTCGAGACCGACGAGGGCAAGCTGCTGTGGGACACCAGCTGTCCGTCGGACTGGGAGACCCGCTGGGCGCCGACCGGCCTGCAGGAGTTCTTCCCCTACGACCAGGTCGCCGACGACGAGTACCTGGACAAGCAGCTGCACAAGATGGGCGTCGGTCTCGACGAGATCGACTACGTCGTCCTCTCGCACCTGCACTTCGACCACGCGGGCAACGCCCAGATGTTCGCGAACACGAACGCGAAGATGATCTGCTCGGACAAGGAGAAGGAGTTCGCGCTCGGCTTCGAGGGCCCGTTCAACGGCGCCCACCTCAAGGCCGACTACGAGGGCATCGACTGGGAGATCGTCTCCGGCGACGTCGAGCTGCTCCCCGGCGTCAGCATGATCCAGACCCCCGGGCACACCCCGGGGTGCATGTCGATGCGCGTCGACCTCCCCGACACCGGCACGATGATCTTCACCTCGGACGCGGTCTACATGGGCGAGAGCTACGGCCCGCCCGCCGCCCCCGCGGCGATCGTGAACAACCTGGAGGACTGGTTCTCCTCGGTGGAGAAGCTGCGCGGCATCCAGGAACGGACGAACGCGCAGATGGTGTTCGGCCACGACGCCGAGCAGATCCACCAGCTGCGCAAGGCGCCCGAGGGGTCGTACACCTGATGACGTTCGAGGTTCCGGAGTTCACCGAGGAGACGATCTTCACCTGGGGCGCGCCGCCGCTGAAGTTCGGCGCGGGCGCGATCGACGAGGTCGGCTTCGAGCTGTCGGCCTACGACGTGTCGCGGGTCCTGATCGTGACCGACCCGGGCGTGAACGCGCTCGGCGCCCCGCAGCGGCTGGCCGACAACCTGGCCCGCTACGGCATCGAGTCCGAGATCTTCGACGGCGTGCACGTCGAGCCGACCGACGACTCGATGAACAAGGCGACCGAGTACGCCCGTGCGCAGGGCCCGTGGGACGGCTTCGTCGCGGTCGGGGGCGGGTCGGCGATCGACACCGCCAAGGCCATCAACCTGCTGACCAGCCACCCCGGCGAGCTGATGGACTACATCAACAAGCCGATCGGCAACGCCAAGGTCCCGCCGGGGCAGCTCAAGCCGCTGATCGCCGTCCCGACGACGGCGGGCACCGGCTCGGAGTCCACCGCGATGTGCGTGCTGGACATCCTGTCGATGAAGGTCAAGACCGGGATCAGCCACTGGCGGCTGCGGCCGACCCTCGCCGTCATCGACCCGCTGCTGACGATGACGCTGCCGCCGCAGGTCACCGCGGCGGCCGGGATGGACATCACCTGCCACGCGCTGGAGAGCTACACGGCGCGGTACTACACGACCTTCGACCGGAAGAAGCCCGAGGAGCGGGTCACCTACTGCGGCTCCAACCCGGTCTCGGACCTGTGGTGCGAGAAGGCGATGTCGCTGCTGGCGAAGTCGTTCCGGGCGGCCGTGCAGCGCGGCGCCGAGGACGTCGAGGCCCGCTCGGACATGATGATGGCCGCGACGTTCGCGGGCATGGGCTTCGGCAACTCCGGGGTGCACATCCCGCACGCCAACGCCTACCCGATCGCGGGCATGGTCAAGGACTACCGGCCGCAGGGCTACCCGCAGGACGAGGCGATGGTGCCGCACGGGGAGTCGGTGTCGCTGACGGCGCCGGAGGCGTTCCGGTTCTCCTTCGACTCCGCGCCGCAGCGGCACCTGCGGGCCGCGGAGCTGATGGACCCGCGGGCGGACAAGGCGAACGATCCGCGGGAGCAGCTGCCCGGGGTCCTGACCCGGCTGATGCGCGACATCGGCATCCCCAACGGCATCGGCGGCGTCGGGTACACCGAGGCCGACGTCCCGGACCTGGTCCCCGGCACGATGAAGCAGCAGCGGCTGCTCGCGACCTGCCCGCGGACCCCGACCGAGGACGACATCGCCGACATCCTCACGAAGTCCGTCCAGAACTGGTGACCCCCGTCCGCCGGCGGTCCCGTGCGGGACCGCCGGCGGACGCCGATCCGAAGGCGGCACGATGCCGATCTACGTCTTCCGGTGCGGGTGCGGAGCCCGCTTCGAGCACCTCGCGTCCATGACGGACTCCCACACCCCGCCGTGCCCGGTCTGCGGCGACGGCGCGACGAGCAAGGCCCCGGCCGGGTTCGCGCTCGGCGGCGAGGCCAGCCCCGGCCTGTCCAAGGACGAGATGCCCCAGACCTGGCGCGGGGTCTACAACGGCAACTCCGAGTACATCGACTCGATGCGCCGGACCTGGGACCAGCGTCGACGGCTGGAGGAGAAGTACCCGGAGATCGCCGGGGACCAGCGGCCGATCCTGGCGCACGAGGGCAAGTACCACGACGTCCCGCTGCGGGCCGGCGACATCCAGCTGGGTGGTACCGCCCCGATGCCCGGCGCCGGCGTGGCCGCCAAACAGGGCCACGGCCACGGCCACGGCCACGGCCACACCCCCGCACCCCCCACCACGGGCACCTCCGACTGACCCCGACCCCCGTCGGCATCCACACCCCCTGGCCGGTAGCCACACCCCTTGCAACGGGTGTGGCTACCGGCCAGGGGGTGTGGACACGGGGGTGTCCGGGTCAGCGGCCGGTCAGGCCGTGGCGGTAGGCGTAGCCGACGGCCTGGGCGCGGTCGCGCAGCCCGGTCTTGGCGAACAGGTGGTTGACGTGGGTCTTCACCGTCGCCTCGCCGACCACGAGCCGCCTCGCGATCTCGGTGTTGGACAGCCCGTCGGCGATCAGCCCGAGCACCTCGACCTCGCGCGGGGTGAGCCCGTCGGGCGGGTCGACCGGCGCCGGCGGGGCGGTCGTCGCGCGGGCGGCGACCAGCCGGGACAGCACGCCGGCGTCGACGGTGGACACGCCGTCGGCGGCCGAGCGCAGGGCCCGACCGATGGCCTCGGCGTCGGCGTCCTTGGACAGCCAGCCCGAGGCGCCCGCGGCGATCGCGTCGACCACGGCGTCGTCGTCGACGTAGGTGGTGAGCACGACGACGGCGGTGCCCGGGTGCTCGTCGCGGACCCGGCGGGTCGCGGAGACGCCGTCGCCCGCGGGCATCCGCAGGTCGGTGAGCAGCACGTCCGGGGCCAGCTCGGCGACCCGGGCGAGGGCCTCGTCGCCGCCCGAGGCGGTGCCGACGACCTCGATGCCGTCGAGCAGGCCCAGGACGGTCGCGAGGCCGTCGCGCACGATCCGCTGGTCGTCGGCCAGTACCACCCGCAGGTCGCTCACGTCGTGATCCTCTCGCGGTCCGGGGAACGGGTGGGCAGCCGGAGCCGGACCCGCCAGCCGTCGGGGGTGGGGCCGGTCTGCAGCTCGGCGCCGACGAGCGCCGCCCGCTCGGCCATCCCGGTCAGCCCGGAGCCCTCGCCGTCACCGGGCGACGGCGGCGCCCCGGCGACGTCGACGACCTCCAGCTCGGCGCCGTCGCCGTCGCGGCGCAGGTGCACCGTCACGGGGGCGCCGGGGGCGTGCTTGCGGGCATTGGACAGCGCCTCCTGCGCGGTGCGCAGCACGGTCTCGCCCTCCCGCGCGCCGAGCCGCAGCCCCTCGGCGACCTCGACGCTCGCGTCCGGGTGCGCCCGGCCGAGCTCGCGCAGCTCCTCGGCGACGTCGACCGGCGTCGGTCCCTCGCGCAGGGCCCGCACGGCGCGGCGGGCCTCGGTGATCCCGTCGGAGGCGAGCCGCTGGGCCCGTTCGATCTGGGCGATCGTGTCCGGCGCCGCGCCGTCGCGCAGCGCCATCAGCCGGGCACCCTGGAGCTGGACGGCCAGCGCGGACAGCGAGTGCGCCAGCACGTCGTGGACGTCGCGGGCGACCCGGGCGCGGTCGGCGATGGCCTCGGCGCGGGCGTGCTCCTCGCGGGCCCTGGCGTCGGCGACGAGCGCCTGCTCGTGCTCCTCGACGCGCCGGGCCGAGTCGCGGCGGCCGATCCCGAACAGCACCATCGCGGTCAGCGCGGCGACCACCAGCAGCGCGTCCCAGAGGGAGTCGTAGGGACCGACGACGATCGTGGTGGCTCCGATGATCGGCACGTCGACGAACAGCGCGGTCCGGTACGGCAGCCGCAGCGCGGCCACGAACACCGCCATCATCGGGAAGGCCGCCGAGGTGGTCCAGTTGTCGGACCCGGCCAGCAGGGCGATCCCGCCTCCGCCGAGCGCGACGCTGGTCAGCACCGTCGCGACCGGCGGCATGTTCCGGTAGAGGGCGAAGACCACCCACCCGGCGACGGCCGGGACGAGCCCGGCGTAGAGCCAGGGCGGCGAGACCTGCTGGCCCGGCGACCAGAACAGCAGGAACAGCACGATCGGCAGCCACACCAGCGACACCAGCCGTCGGGGGACCCCGAGCAGCGGCGACCGGTCGGCCTCGACGCGACGGGCCGCGTGGGCGGTGGGCGTGCTCACCGTTTCACTCTGACACAGCAGCCGGGGCGGGCGGGACGGTCAGGCCACCGTACGGGCACGGTGCGCCTCGGCCGGCCGGACCGGCAGCCCGGCCGCGTCCACCCGGTGGCGCAGGACCAGGCTCTGGACCAGCAGGCTCCCGCCGAAGACCAGCGCCGACGACGTCGACAGCAACAGCCCGGCGCCGACGGCCCCGCCGAGCACCCCGGCGCCGACCCGCACCCCGATGGTCAGTACCCAGGCGACCAGCAGCGCGGCCGAGCCGCTGCGGTACGCCCAGCCGTCGCGGGTGCCGAGGCGGAAGGCGTACCCGCGCAGCACCCCGAGCCCGGCCGACAGCACCAGCTCGGCGGCGAGCAGCCCCACCCCGGCCGCGGTGACCTCGGGGCGGGCCTGGGCGAGGGTGAGCACCCCGATGCCGACCAGGATGAGCGGGAGCTTCACGTCCCGTGATCCGCCGACGAACTGCCCGCGGAACTGCTTGTAGAGGACCAGGCCGACGATCGCGACCGTGATGACGAGGGAGGTGGCGTCCATGGGGAGAACGATCTCCCCACGGGGCCGGTCGTCGCGTCGGCGCCGGGGTCGATCCCGGGTGGACCCGCGCCCTCCACCCCCGGGTGGACCGCGCCCGGCCCCGGGCACGTGGTGTGCCGGGGACCGGGCGTCGGCCGGTGGTGCGTACGCGGGTCAGCGGGGGAGGCCGGAGGCGCGCCACGCGCCGGGGCCCGCGTGCAGCGGGGCGCGGAGCTGGGCCGCGGGGTGCGACCACAGGTCCGGCGTCCGCGGCGGGGCGGGCGGCCCACCGGCGCTCGCCGCCGCGGCGACCACCGCGGTCAGCGCGGCGAGCTCGCGGGCGTCCGGGGCGCCCCGTACGACCCGGAACAGCGCGCGGCGCTCCTCCGGGGTGGCCTCGGCCGATTCCTGCGGCTCGCCCATCAGAGCGGGATGTTCCCGTGCTTGCGGGTCGGGCCCTGCTCCCGCTTGGTGGACAGCATCCGCAGCGCCCGGCCGACGTAGCCGCGGGTGTGCGACGGCGGCACGACCGCGTCGATGTAGCCCCGGTCGGCGGCGATGTAGGGGTTGCAGAGGGTGTCCTCGTAGTCCTGCTGCAGCTCCGCACGCTTGGCGGCGAGCTCGTCGCCCTCCAGGCCCTTGAGCTCCTTGCGGTAGAGGATCGACACCGCGCCCTGCGCGCCGGTGACCGCGATCTGCGCGGTCGGCCAGGCGATGTTGACGTCGGCGCCGAGGTGCTTGGAGCCCATGACGTCGTAGGCGCCGCCGTAGGCCTTGCGGGTGATCACGGTGACCTTGGGGACGGTCGCCTCGGCGTAGGCGTAGATCAGCTTCGCGCCGCGGCGGATGATGCCGTTCCACTCCTGCTCGGTGCCCGGCAGGAAGCCCGGCACGTCGACGAAGGTCAGGACCGGGATGTTGAACGCGTCGCAGGTCCGCACGAACCGCGCGGCCTTCTCCGAGGCGTCGATGTCGAGACAGCCGGCGAACTGGGTCGGCTGGTTCGCGACGATGCCGACGCTGCGGCCCTCGACGCGGGCGTACCCGATCACGATGTTCGGTGCCCAGAGCTCCTGGACCTCGAGGAAGTCCTCGTCGTCGACGACCCGGTTGATGACCTCGCGGATGTCGTACGGGGTGTTCGCCGAGTCCGGGATGAGGGTGTCGAGCTCGCGGTCGGAGTCGATGATCCCGTCCTCGATGGACCCCTCGACGGGCTCGCTCGCCGGGAACGACGGCGGCTCGGACAGGTTGTTCGACGGCAGGAAGCTCAGCAGCTGCTTGACGTAGTCGAGCGCGTCGGCCTCGTCGCCGGCCAGGTAGTGGGCCACCCCGGACTTGGTGTTGTGGGCCCGGCCGCCGCCGAGCTCCTCCATGTCGACGTCCTCGCCGGTGACGGTCTTGATGACGTCCGGTCCGGTGATGAACATGTGGCTGGTCTCGTCGACCATGACCGTGAAGTCGGTGATCGCGGGGGAGTAGACCGCGCCGCCCGCGCACGGGCCCATGATCAGCGAGATCTGCGGGATCACGCCGGAGCTCGACACGTTGCGGGTGAAGATCTCGCCGTAGAGGCCGAGGGCGACCACGCCCTCCTGGATGCGGGCGCCGCCGCCGTCGTTGATGCCGACGACCGGGCAGCCGATCTTCGCGGCCACGTCCATGACCTTGACGATCTTCTCGCCGTAGACCTCGCCCAGCGCTCCGCCGAAGACGGTGGCGTCCTGGGAGAACACCGCGACCGGGCGGCCGTCGATGGTGCCGGTGCCGGTCACGACGCCGTCGCCGAACGGGCGCTTGGCCTCCATCCCGAAGTTCGTGGACCGGTGCCGGGTCAGGGCGTCCAGCTCGACGAAGGAGCCGGGGTCGAGCAGCTGGTCGATCCGCTCACGGGCGGTCTGGCGCCCCTTCGCGTGCTGCTTCTCGACCGCGGACGCCGAACCGGCGTGGACCGCGTCCTCGAAACGCTGGTAGAGGTCGGCGAGTTTGCCGGCCGTGGTGTGGACGTCCGGCTCGGCGCTTCCGTCTTCCGGGGTCGCCATCGGCTCCGTTGCGGCGCTCATGAGATCGGAGCCTAACCCGCGAGTAGCGTCGGTCCGGGCGTGACGTCCGCCGCAGCCGACCGGGTGGCCGTCCCCGGACACCGTTACCGATCCGTGCACCCTCCGCGGTCCCCGGCGGGTCGCGGTGCCGTTACGGTGCGCGGTGATGACGACCGGGACGAATCGCGGTGACGGGGATCCGCTGGACCCGTACGCCCTGCGGACTGCCGTGCTCCGTCCCGCCGGGGGCTGGACGGCGCTCGACGTCGTCGCCTCCACCGGATCCACCAACGCCGACCTGCTGGCCGAGGCCGTGCGCGGTGCCCCGGACCGCTCGGTGCTGATCGCCGAGGACCAGGTGCGCGGCCGCGGCCGCCTCGACCGTACCTGGCTCTCGCGGCCCGGGGCGGCGCTGACGCTGTCGGTGCTGTGGCGCCCGGAGGGCGTGCCCGCCGACCGGCTGGGCTGGCTGCCGATGCTCGCGGGCGTCGCGCTCGCCGACGCGATCACCGAGCTCGCCCCGGACGTGCCGGTGGCCCTGAAGTGGCCGAACGACCTGCTCGTCGGGACGACGCGGGGCAAGGCCGCGGGGATCCTCGCCGAGATGACCGCGGTCTCCGGCGGCGGCCCGGGGATCGTGCTGGGCATCGGGCTCAACGTCTCCACCCCGGCCACCGACCTGCCGTGGGGAGCGACCTCGCTGGCCGCGCACGGGTTCACCGCGTCCCGCGCCGAGACCGCGACCGTGTTGCTGGGGCACCTGTACCGGCGCGAGGCGCAGTGGCGGGACGCCCACGGCGACGCCGACGCCTGCGGCCTGCGCCGCGACTACCGGTCGGCCTGCGCCAGCCTCGGCTCGCGGGTCCGGGTGGAGCGCCCGGCCGGGGACCACCTCATCGGGACGGCCGAGGACGTCGACCCGCAGGGCCGGCTGCTGGTCCACCCGGACGGCGGAGCCCGCGTCGCAGTGGCGGCCGGGGACATCGTCCATCTGCGCGCGGCCGACCAGCCCTGAGTCACCCACTGCGCTGACCTGCGACGCAGCCCCCGCGCGTCGCGGTGGCGGCGGGCGCCCGGCGCCCTACCGTGGGGACATGGCGTCCCCCGACAGCGCTCTGGACCGGGCTCTGGACCGGGTTCTCGACGAGGGCGAGCGTGTCGTGCTGCTCGGGCACCCGCACTGGCGGCTGGCTCTGCGCCCGGCCGCGGTGCTGGTCGGGGTCAGCGCCGCCGCCGGGTTCGGCGCCGCCGTCGTCCGGCTGCAGCCGTGGGCGCCGTGGGCCTGGCTCGTGCTCGGGGTGCTCGCCGCGCTCGTCGCGGTGCGCTGGACGCTGCTGCCGATCGCGCGCTGGCGCGCCACCCTGCTGGTCGTCACCGATCGGCGGTTCCTCGTCCGGGAGGGCCTGCTCGTCCGTGACGGTCTCGACGTGCCCATCGACCGCATCGACTCGGTCCGCGTCCGGACCGGCGCCGCGGGGCGGCTGTTCGGCCACGGCACCCTGTTGCTCGACGTCGCCGGGGAGCGGCTGCGGTTCACCGACGTCGCGGGCGTGGAACGGGTCCAGGCCCGGCTGCACCGCGAGATCGGCCTGCTCGCCGAGCGGCGCCGCAGCCACGAGAAGGCGAGCGAGCACACGGCCCGCCGAGCTCGCGCGGACGCGGCCGTGCGGGGCAGGATGGAGGCTCCCGCACCGCAGCGAGAGAGGGCGTCCCTGTGAGCAACGGTCTACCCACGACGGTGCGCGACCCCGCGCTCCCGGAACGCGTCGAGATCTACGAGGTCGGCCCCCGCGACGGGCTGCAGAACGAGAAGACCGTCCTCCCGGTCGCGGTGAAGGCCGAGTTCCTCGACCGGCTCGCCGACGCGGGCCTGCGGACGCTGGAGGCGACCAGCTTCGTGCACCCGAGGTGGGTGCCCCAGCTCGCCGACGCCGCCGACCTGCTGGCCGTGCTCGACCGCCGCGCCGGCCTCGACTACCCGGTGCTCACCCCGAACGAGCGCGGCCTGGACCGCGCGATCGAGGCGGGCTGCGACCACGTCGCGGTGTTCGCCTCGGCCACCGAGACGTTCGCGAAGCGCAACCTCAACCGCACGCTCGACGAGCAGTTCGCGATCTTCGAGCCCACCGTCACCCGCGCGGTGCGCGAGGGCCTGCGGGTGCGGGCCTACGTGTCGATGGTGTTCGGCGACCCGTGGGAGGGCGGCGTCGACCCGGACCAGGCCGCCGCCGTCGGGGCCCGGCTGATGGAGATGGGCTGCGACCAGCTCTCCCTCGGCGACACGATCGGCGTCGCCACCCCGGCGCACGTCGGCGCGGTGCTCGACGCCTGCATCGCCCGCGGGGTCGGTGTCGAACGGCTCGCGGTGCACTTCCACGACACCTACGGCCAGGCGCTGGCCAACACCCTCGCCGCGCTGCGGCACGGCGTGACCACCGTCGACGCCAGCGCGGGCGGCCTGGGCGGCTGTCCCTACGCCGGGTCCGCGACCGGCAACCTCGCCACCGAGGACCTGGTGTGGATGCTCGACGGGCTCGGCATCGACCACGGTGCCGACCTGGCGAAGCTGGTCGACACCAGCGTGTGGATGGCGGGGCACCTGGGCCGGCCGTCGCCGTCGCGGGTGGTCACGGCGCTGTCGGCCTGACCGCGGGCACCCGCTCGGGCTCAGCCGCGCAGCACCCCCAGCACCGCGTCGTGCAGCAGCCCGTTGCTGGTCAGGCCGTGCCCGCCGGACCAGGTCGGGTTCCCGGCCAGGTCGGTCAGCCGCCCGCCAGCCTCGGCGACGACGGCTGCCGGCGCGGCCAGGTCCCACGGGTTCGCCGCGGGCTCCACCGCGACGTCGACGACCCCCTCGGCGACGAGCACGTGCTGCCAGAAGTCCCCGAACGCGCGGGACTCCCAGCAGGTCTCGGTCAGCGCGATCCAGCCCTCCCGCGACGCCGGGGACGGGTCGGTGCGGAAGGTCTCGGTGTTGGTGGTCGAGACGTAGGCGTCGGCGACGTCGGCCACCCCCGACACCGCGATCCGCTTCGGCGTCCCCGACGGCAGGTCGCGCGCCCAGGCCCCGGCCCCCGCCGAACCCCACCAGCGGCGGTGCAGCGCCGGCGCGCTCACCACACCCACCGTCGGCACGCCGTCGACGACGAGCGCGATCAGGGTCGCCCACGCGGGCACCCCGCGGGAGAAGTTCTTCGTCCCGTCGATCGGGTCGATCACCCAGCCGCGGCCGTGCGCGGTGTCGGTGGACCCGCCGCGCTCCTCGCCGAGGATCGCGTCGCCCGGGCGCTCGTGACCCAGCGCGGCCCGGATCGCGTCCTCGGCGGCGGTGTCGGCGTCGGTCACCGGGGTGCGGTCCGGCTTGCGCTCCACCCGCAGGTCGGCGGCCCGGAACCGGGGCAGCGTGATCGCGTCGGCGAGGTCCGCCAGGCGCAGGGCGAGATCCAGGTCACCGGGTTCGGCGGGCACGCATCGCTCGGGGTTCACGTTGGGCGAGCATGCCAGCTCGCACCGCCACCGTGCCCGGGGCCCGGAGCCCTATGCTCGGTGAAATGACCACAGTGGTTCTGGCCGAGGACGACGCGGCGATCGCCGAGCCGCTGTCGCGGGCCCTGCAGCGCGAGGGGTACGACGTCGACGTCGTCGCCGACGGCGTGGGCGCCGTCGACCGCGTCACGCGTGCCCAGGTCGACCTCCTCGTGCTCGACCTCGGGCTGCCCGGGATGGACGGCCTGGAGGTCTGCCGGCGGGTCCGCGCGACCCTGCCGGACCTGCCGGTCCTCATGCTCACCGCCCGCACCGACGAGGTCGACTTCGTCGTGGGGCTCGACGCCGGCGCCGACGACTACGTGTCCAAGCCGTTCCGGCTGGCCGAGCTGCTGGCCCGGGTGCGGGCGTTGCTGCGCCGCCGCACCCAGGACGTCGTCGAGGTGGACGGGCTGCGGATGGAGCTGTCCGGCCGCCGCGTCCTGCTCGACGGCGAGGAGGTCTCGCTGGCGAACAAGGAGTTCGAGCTGCTGCGGGTGCTGATGATCCACGCCGGTCAGGTCGTGACGCGTGAGGAGATCCTGCACGCGGTCTGGGGCGACGCGGACATGAAGTCGTCGAAGACGCTGGACATGCACATGTCGTGGCTGCGCCGCAAGATCGGCGGCGAGAAGCGGATCGCCACCGTCCGGGGCGTCGGCTTCCGGTACAACTCGGACTGAGGTCGTCGTGCGCCGCCGGATCCTGATCTCCACCCTGCTGACGGTGGCGCTGACCGCGCTGTTCCTGGGCGGCCCGCTCGCGCTCGCGACCTGGCAGCTCGTCGAGGACTTCACCCGCGCCGAGCTGACCCAACGCCTGGAGCAGGTCACCGAGACCGTCGAGGAGTACGGCACCGGGCCGCAGTCGCAAGAGCTGGTGGAGGCGGCGATTCCGCCGAACTCGCGGCTGGTCGTCGTGCCGCCGGACTCCGCCCCGATCGTCTACGGCGTGGACCGGGTCGACGACCCGGTGACCGAGTCGCTGCCGTTCGGGCCCGGCGGGATCATGGAGCTGTCCCAGCCGACCTCGGTGATGCGCTCCCAGCAGACCCAGGTGGTGGCGGTCGTCGTGCTGCTGGTCGGGTTCTCCGTCACCGTCGGCACCGGGGTCGCGGTGTACACCGCCCGCCGGCTGTCCGACCCGCTGCGTGACCTCGCGGCCCGTGCCGCCCGCCTCGGGGCGGGCGACTTCCGCCGATCTCCGGCCCGCTACGACATCGCCGAGCTCGACCGGGTCTCGGAGGTGCTGGACTCCTCGGCGACCGCGCTGTCCCAGCTGCTGCACCGCGAACGGTCGCTGGTCGGGGACGTGTCCCACCAGCTGCGCAGCCGGATCACCGCGCTGCAGCTGCGCCTCGACGAGCTGGCCTGCCACCCCGACCCGGACGCCCGCCGCGAGGCCAACGCGGCCCTGGAGCAGACCGAGCGGCTCACCGCCGTCCTCGACGACCTGCTGGAGTCCGCCCGCGCCGCACGGGCGGTCGGGGCCGAGCCGGTCGACCTGGCCGAGGCCGTCGCCGACGCCGAGCGGGAGTGGCGCGGTCCGCTCACCGCGGCCGGCCGGTCGCTCAGGGTGCGGGTGCCCGAGGGGCTGCTCGCGCGGGTCACCGCGGCCCGGCTGCGCGAGGCGATCGGGGTGCTGGTCGACAACGCCCTGCAGCACGGCGAGGGCACCGTCACGATCGCGGCCCGGGAGGGCGAGAACGCGCTGCTGGTCGAGGTGTCCGACACCGGCCCCGGGGTCCCGGAGGACCTGGTCCCGCACGTGTTCGACCGCGGCATCTCCGCGCAGTCCTCGACCGGCCTGGGGCTTGCGCTGGCCCGGACGCTGGTCGAGGCCGACGGCGGGCGGCTGGAGCTGTCGCGGGCCCGGCCGCCGGTGTTCCGGCTCTACCTTCCCGCGGCGCGCACCGACGACGTCGCCGCCGCCGCGCCGGTCCCCGACCGGACCGGACCCCGTTAGGGGCGCGGCTCCTGCTCCACCGGGGCGGGCGGGGGCTGACGCCGCACGAACTGGTCCGGCCACACGAACCGGCGGAAGGCCCACCAGCGGAAGGCCATCCCGACCAGGGTGCCGACGATCTGCCCGGCCACGAAGTCCGCGGACTCCTGGGCGACCAGCGAGACGAACGGCACCTGCAGCTCGAAGACGTAGCGCGAGACCCACAGCGGTGCCGCGTACACCGCGACCCCGATCCCGCTGATCACGAAGAACAGGAGGGCCTCGTGGTGCCGCTCCCGCCCGCCGCGGGTCCGGAAGGACCACTCGCGGTTCAGCACGTAGGACACCATCGTCGCCACCAGCACCGCGATCACCTTGGCGGTCACCGGCTTGTCGGCCAGCACCGTGGCCTTCAGCACCAGGAACACCACCGTGTCGATGACCCAGGTGCTGCCGCCGACCATCAGGAACTTGATCAGTTCACGGTGTTTGATCGCCTTGTCGCGGTACGGCTGGGGGATCCTGGCGAGCGTCGCCTCCACCACCGTCACGGGATCGATCGTGCCAGATTAGGCTCCCGGTCTCGTGGAGAGGGTTGACGCGCAGAAGACCGCCCTGCCCGTCGTCGGCATGGTCGGCGGTGGCCAGCTGGCCCGGATGACCGCCCAGGCCGCCGTCGCGCTGGGGCAGACGCTGCGGGTGCTGGCCGCGTCGCCGGCCGACCCGGCGGCCCGGGTGACGCCGGACGTGGTCCTCGGCGACCCCGACGACGCCGCCGCGCTGCGGGAGCTCGCGACGGGCTGTTCGGCCGTCACGTTCGACCACGAGGGCGTCCCGCAGGAGGTGCTGGTCCCGCTCGCCGAGGCCGGGGTGCCGCTGCGGCCGCCGCCCTCGGCGCTGGTGCACGCGCAGGACAAGCTGGTGATGCGCCGGCGGCTGTCGGAGATGGGCCTGCCGGTGCCGGCGTTCGCCGAGGTGGCCGCGCCCGGCGACGTTGCCGCCTTCGGCGCCGAGCACGGCTGGCCGGTCGTGCTCAAGGCCACCCGCGGCGGCTACGACGGCCGCGGGGTCTGGTTCCTGCGCGCCGGCGGTGACGACACCGACCGGCTGGTCGCCGACCTGCTCGACGCCGGCACCCCGCTGCTCGTCGAGTCGGCGGTCCCGATGACCCGGGAGCTGGCCGCGAGCGTCGCCCGCTCGCCCTTCGGCCAGGCCGCGGCGTGGCCGGTCGTCGAGACCCTGCAGGTCGACGGCCAGTGCGCCCGGGTCACCTCGCCCGCCCCCGGGCTCGACCCGGACCACGCCGCGCGGATCCAGGAGCTGGCACTGCGGATCGCGGCGGAGCTCGGCGTCGTCGGGCTGATGACGGTCGAGCTGTTCGAGACCGCGCCCGGCGAGGTCGTCGTGAACGAGCTGGCGATGCGCCCGCACAACTCGGGTCACTGGACGATCGAGGGCTCGGTCACCTCGCAGTTCGAGCAGCACCTGCGCGCGGTGCTGGACTACCCGCTCGGCTCGACCGCCCCGGTCGCCCCGGTCGCGGTGATGGCCAACGTGCTCGGCGCGGCGCAGGAGCCCGCGATGGGCATGGACGAGCGGCTGCACCACTGCTTCGCGCGCTTCCCCGAGGCGAAGGTGCACCTCTACGCGAAGGACGGCCGCCCGGCGCGCAAGATCGGCCACGTGACGATCCTCGGTCGCGACGAGAGCGACGTGCGCACCCGCGCGGAGCTCGCCGCGGGGTGGCTGGCCACCGCGAGGTGGGCGGACGGCTGGTCCGCCCACACCGGTGATCCCCGCTCCCCGCACTCCCCGGAAGGACCTCGATGACGCAGACCGGCTCCCCGCGCGTGGGCGTGATCATGGGCAGCGACTCCGACTGGCCGGTGATGGGCGCCGCGGGCGCCGCGCTCGACGAGTTCGGCGTGCCGTGGGAGGTGGGCGTCTACTCCGCGCACCGCACCCCGCAGCGGATGCTCGACTACGCCGCCTCGGCCGCCGACCGCGGCCTGCAGGCGATCGTCGCCGGGGCGGGCGGCGCCGCGCACCTGCCCGGCATGGTCGCCGCCGCGACGCCGCTGCCGGTCATCGGCGTGCCCGTGCCGCTGAAGTACCTCGACGGTCTGGACTCGCTGCTGTCGATCGTGCAGATGCCCGCCGGTGTGCCGGTGGCGACCGTCGCCGTCGGCAACGCGCGCAACGCCGGGCTGCTCGCGGTGCGCATCCTCGGCGCCGGCGACGAGCGGCTCCGGCAGGCGATGGTGGAGTTCCAGGCCGACCTCGAACGCAGCGTCCTGGACAAGGACGCTGCGCTGCGCGTGACCGCCCGCGAGAGCCGCTGAAATTCCGGTGGCGGGCCGCCGGACCCCGTGCGTACGGTGTGGGCACACGGGAGAGGAGGTGGTCCAGCAGATGAGCTACAGCAGGACACGTGAGGTGGCCGTCAGCTAGCACCACGTTCTGCTCCGGCGGGGAGAACCCGTCGGAGAGGCGGTCGTGGAAGCCGGTGTGGTGCCGGCGAGTTCCCGACGGTCACCCGTGATCCCCGGGTCCGAACGCTGTCCGGTTCGGTCGACGCACCCCCGGTGCGGCCCGGGGATCACGCATGTCCGGGGGGTCGGGATCGGGACCGGGGTCCCCGTGAGTTCGCTTACCGGGTGAGCGAACTCCGCACAGGCACTCTCCGCATCGGCCGGCCGTGGTCGCGGCACCCCGGCAGTGGCCCTGGCGCCGGACGACCTTCGCGTGACCGGCTCCCGGGGCGCGCCACCGGTGTCCGGTTCAGCCCGTGCGGCGCGTCGACTCCCGCTCCAGGGTCCGTGCCGCCCGCTCCAGGCGCCGGGTCACGTCCTCCAGGTCGGACGCCGCGGCCGGCTCGTCCGCGTCCTCCAGGGGCAGCATCGGCGCGACCCGTCGGAAGTGGTCGACGGCGCCGGGCAGGTCGGCGTCGCGCGCGCCGTCGACCAGCCAGCGGCGCAACGCCTGGTTGTGCGCCGCGACCAGTGCCGCGGCCGTCACCGCGGCGCGCAGCTCGCCGTCGGGGCGGTCGCCGAGGCGCGCGGTGAGCTCGCGGGTGAACAGCCGCCGGTAGTGGTGCACCGACGCTGCCTCGCGGTCGCGCAGCGCCGGCACCGAGCCGACCAGCGCGAACCGCAGCCGGGCGACCTCGGGGTCCTCGGTGTAGAGCTCGAACACCGTCTCCGCGGCACGCAGTGCCAGTGACGGCAGCGGCTCGTCGGGGTGCGCGCCGTCGAACACCTCGCTGATCCGGGCCAGCCCGCGCTCGTGGTCGGGGGACAGCGCGTCCTCCTTGCCGCGGAAGTAGCGGAAGAAGGTCCGGCGGCCGACGCCCGCCGCGGCGGCGATGTCGTCCACCGTGGTGTCGTCGTAGCCGCGTTCGGTGAACAGCCGCGCGGCCGCCGCGACCAGGTTCCTCCGCACCTCGGCGCGCCCCTCGGGGGAACGCCCGCGCCGCGTGCTGGTCGCCATGGCACGGAGGGTAGCAAGGTCCCCTGGCCTGTGGCACGGAGTGCCGTTAGCATGGGCGGCATGAACAGCGAGTTCGACAGCTACCGGCTCAGCGACGAGCACATGGCCCTCCGCGAGGCGGTCCGGGACCTGGCGGAGAAGGAGATCGCCCCGCACGCCGCCGAGGTCGACGAGCAGGGCCGGTACCCCGTCGAGGCGCGCGACGCGCTGGTCAAGGCCGGTTTCCAGGCCGTGATCATCCCCGAGGAGTACGGCGGCCAGGGGGCCGACGAGCTCGCCGGCTGCATCGTGATCGAGGAGGTCGCGCGGGTCTGCGCGTCGTCGTCGCTGATCCCCGGGGTCAACGGGCTCGGGCTGACCCCGATCCTGCTGTCGGCCTCGGACGAGCTGAAGAAGCAGGTTCTCCCGTCGGTGGCCTCCGGCGAGGCCATGGTGAGCTACGCGCTGTCCGAGCGCGAGGCCGGCTCCGACGCCGCGTCGATGAAGACCCGCGCCCGCCGAGACGGCGACGAGTGGGTGCTCAACGGCACCAAGTGCTGGATCTCCAACGCCGGCGAGTCGACCTGGTACACGGTCATGGCGGTGACCGACCCGGAGAAGAAGGCCAACGGCATCTCGGCGTTCGTGGTGCACAAGGACGACCCGGGCTTCGTCGTCGGGACCAAGGAGCGCAAGCTCGGCATCCACGGCTCGCCCACCCGTGAGATCCACTTCGAGGACGCCCGCATCCCGGCGGACCGGATCATCGGCGCCGAGGGCACCGGCTTCAAGACCGCGCTGCGCACCCTGGACCACACGCGTCCGACCATCGGCTCGCAGGCCGTCGGCATCGCCCAGGGCGCGCTCGACGTCGCGACGCAGTACATGAAGGAGCGCAAGCAGTTCGGCAAGCACCTGGCCGAGTTCCAGGGCCTGCAGTTCATGCTCGCCGACATGGCGATGAAGGTCGAGGCCGCCCGCCAGCTCTGCTACGTCGCCGCCTCGCGCGCCGAGCGCGACGAGCCCGGACTCGGCTTCATCTCCTCGGCCGCCAAGTGCTTCGCCTCCGACACCGCGATGCAGGTGACCACCGATGCCGTCCAGCTGCTCGGCGGAGCGGGCTACACCCGTGACTTCCCGGCCGAGCGCATGATGCGCGACGCGAAGATCACCCAGATCTACGAGGGCACCAACCAGATCCAGCGCATGGTGATGGCGCGCAACCTCCTGAAGTGACACCCTGACCGCCCATGGACGGGGCTGTCGTGGACCGAGCGCTGCTCGACCGGCTGCTCGACACCGATCCGGCGCTGCGCTGGCAGGCCGAGCGCGACCTGGCGGGTGCGCCTCCCGAGGTCTGGGAGGCCACCCGTGCGCGGGTCGCGACCGAGGGGATGGGCGCACGGCTGCTCTCCTGCCAGGACCCCGACGGCACCTGGGCGGGCGGCGCGTACTTCCCGGTCGAGCCGTCCACGGTGGAGGGCCAGCCGTGGACGGCGACGACCTGGTCGCTGAACGCCCTGCGGGAATGGGGTCTGGATCCGGCGGCGCTCGCGGGCACCGCGGAGAAGCTCGGGTCGTGTCGCTGGGAGTACGACGACCTGCCCTACTGGGACGGCGAGGTCGACGCCTGCATCAACGCCTGGACCGTCGCCAACGGGCTCTGGCTCGGCCGTGACATGGATGCGCTCGCCGCCTGGTTCGCCGAGCACCAGCTCCCCGACGGCGGCTGGAACTGCGACTGGGTGGACGGTGCCACCCGGTCGTCGGTCCACTCGACGCTCAACTCCCTGCACGGGCTGCTGGCCCACGAGCGGGCGACCGGAGGGACGTCGGCGACCCGGGCCGCCCGCCGCTCCGGTGAGGAGTACCTGCTGTCCCGACGCCTGCTGTACCGGCTGTCCACCGGGGACCGCCTGTCACTCGAACGGGACCCCGCCGAGCTCGCGTACCCGCTGCGCTGGCGGCTCGACGTGCTGCGTGGCACCGAGTACTTCCGCCGTGCCGCGGAGCTCGACGGCGCGGCGCCCGACCCGCGCCTGGCTGAGGCCGTCGCGGTGCTGCGCGCGGCGCGGCGTCCGGACGGGTGGTGGGTGCAGGGCCGTCGCGATCCCGGCGAGATGTGGTTCGAGGTCGACGTGCCGCCGGGGGAGCCGTCACCGTGGCTGACCCTGTACGGCACCCGGGTCCTCGCCTGGTGGGACGCGGCAATCTGACGATCGGTGCCGCAGTGCGGTGGGTACTGACGATCAGGTGATCACGGGGTCGGTGGGGTGCGGATGACGAGCACGGCAGCGGCCGGCTCCCCGGCGACGGCGGCGTAGGTGTGCTCGCCGTCCGCGGGCCACTGGGTGGCCTCGCCGGTGCCGAGGTCGGCCTCGTGCCCGCTGCGTCCGGCCCGGACGGTCCCGCGGGTGACGAGCAGGTGCTCCACCACCCCGGGACCGTGCCCGGGGGACACGTGCACCGCCCCCGGGACGAGTGCCAGCGCGTACACCTCGACGGTGCCGTGGTCGTCGGTGGTGGTCTCCAGCAGGCGCACGGTGATGCCGGGGCCGGCGAGCTCGGCCCCGGGGTGCTCGGCGAGCAGCCGGGACAGCGGCACGGCGAGGGTGTCCGCGAGCGCGTACAGCGTGGACAGGGTCGGGTTGCGGCTGCCGTTCTCGATCTCGGACAGCGACCCCTTGCCGATCCCGGCCCGCTCCGCGAGGACCCCGAGGGAGAGACCGCGTGCGCTCCGGGCCGCCCGCACCCGTGCGCCGAGGGCCGTGCGCAGCGCCCCGTCGTCCACCGGGCGACTGTAGCCGGGGCCGGTCGGCACGAGGCCCCTGTGCCCGGGCTATCCGGCCGGGGTGCCGCGACCACGCGGGGGACCGGGTGTTCCGGGGTCGCGCACCGCGGTGGCCGCGGAGAAGCGTGCCGGGAGCGCCGTGACCTGGTCCCGCAGATCCTCCACGTCCCAGAGGTCTCGGCCGTCCGGTTCGCGGAAGGCCGGCGTCACCAGACCGGCCCTGGCCCAGCGGTGCAGTGCCCGCGGGCTCAGGGCCAGCCTGGTCGCGGCCTCGCCGGTGGTCACCAGTCGCACCGGGTGCCGCCGCCGGTCAGGCCGCGGCGGGTGCCGTGGCGCGGGCGGTCAGGCGGCCGACGATCAGGCTGCAGCCGTAGCCGAGCGCGACCGAGCCGACCACGAACGACAGCAGCATCACCGTGAACGGGCCGGTGGGCAGCGAGAAGTCGGTGCCGGAGGCGCCGCTGAGCAGGCCGAACGCCGCCGTGGTGGCGAACCCGACGACCGAGCCGGGCACGAACCCCAGCGCCGGCACGAGCGCACCGAGGATGAACACCGCGGTCATCCCACCGATGATCAGGCCCAGCAGGGCGGGGTTCGTGGTGAGTCCCGCCAGGATCAGCATGACGGTGCCGGTGACGATGCCCCAGATGTTCGTGGCGAGGGCGGTGACCAGCGCGGGCCGGTCACCACCGGCCGCGAAGAAGGTCGCGGCACCCAGGAACGTGGCCGGCACGAACAGGCCGAGACCGGAGAGCGGGCCGAGGTAGAGGTACGCGATCACCGCCCCGGCGACGCCGATCACCAGGGCCAGAGCGACGGGCAGCTTCATGGGACGGACCTCCCGGTAGGGCCGCACCCGGCAGGCGCGGCGACCCACGCAGGATGAGCCGCCGTCGGTGCCCGTTCCAAGATCGCCGGGCCGGACGTCACCGCCTGTTTTCCGGACGACACGGTTCGGTCATCTTTGGTCCCGCCGGGGGCGTCCCGTGTATCGGCTGCAGAACATCCTGCTTACCGCCCGAAGAGAGTTCTGTTTACAGAACGGCGCGGTTAGAGTGGGCCCGTGGATCGTTCCTGGGCGCAACCGGTGTCGGTCGGGGTGGTCTCCGCGGTGATCGGGGTGACCAGCTCCTTCGCCGTCGTCCTCGCGGGGCTGTCGGCGGCCGGTGCCGACCCGGCGCAGGCCGCGTCCGGGCTGGTGGTGCTCACCGCCCTGATGGGGCTGGCGACGATCTGGCTGTCCCGCCGGTTCCGCCGCCCGCTGACGATCGCCTGGTCCACGCCCGGTGCCGCGTTGCTGGCCTCCACCGGCGCCGTCGCGGGCGGGTGGCCCGCGGCGGTCGGCGCATTCGTCGTCGTCGGCCTGCTGGTCGTCGCGACGGGGCTCGTGCGCCCGCTCGGGCGGCTCGTCGGCGCGATCCCGGCGCCGATCGCGCAGGCGATGCTGGCCGGGGTGCTGCTGCCGCTCTGCCTGGCACCGGTCCGGGCGCTGGTGGAGCGGCCGCTGCTCGTCGCGCCGATCGTGGTGCTGTGGGTCGTCCTGTCGTGCGTCGCGCCGCGCTGGGCCTCGCCGGCCGCGTTCGGGCTGGCGCTGGTGATCGTCATGGCCCTCGCCGACGGCTGGGGGTGGCTGCAGGCCCCGCGGATCGCGCTGACGGTGCCGTCGTTCTCCCTCGCCGCGGTGGTCGGGGTGGCGCTGCCGCTGTGGGTGGTGACGATGGCCTCGCAGAACGTGCCGGGCGTCGCGGTGCTCGGCGCGGCGGGCTACCGCGTGCCGTGGCGGTACGCGATGGTCCTCACCGGCGCCGGCACGGCGCTCGGCGCCCCGGCCGGGGCGCACGCGATCAACCTGGCCGCGATCACCGCGGCCCTGCCCGCCTCGTCCGAGGCCCATCCCGACCCGACCCGGCGCTGGATCGCCTGCCAGGCCAACGGCGTCACCTGCCTGCTGCTGGCCCCGCTCGCGACGACGCTGGCCGCCCTGGTCGCGGCCGCGCCGCCCGGGGTCGTGGAGTCCGTCGCGGGGCTCGCCCTGCTCGGCACGTTCGGTGCCGCGCTCGCCGGGGCCCTCGCCGTCGCCGACGGGACGCCGGACGCGGCCGTCGCGCGGGTGCCCGCGGCGGCCACGTTCCTGGTCTCGGCAGCCGGGGTCACGATCGCCGGGATCGGCGGGGCGTTCTGGGGGCTGCTCGCCGGGGTGGTGCTGCACCTGGCGCTGCGCCGACGCGTGGCGACCGCGTGAGGCGGGGGCTCAGCGGCGGAAGCCCTGCACCCGCACCTCGTCGGTCGGGGCGAACCGCCCCGCGGCGGCGTCGATGAGCGCGATCGTGCGGGCCGACTGCGCGCAGCCGAACCCGTACTTCGCGCGGACCCGCGAGTCGGCGATCTCCATGCAGGTGCGGCTGCGCGTGACGAACTCCGCCACCGGGTAGGTCGTGCCGGTGTCCAGGTGCTCGGTCACCACCAGCGACGGCGAGTAGTAGCTGACCTCGGTGCCGTCCGGCCAGCGGACGTCGAACATCATCTCGGGCACGGTCGTGCACGGTAGGCGGCCCGGATTGCCACCGTGTTGCGCGCGACGTCTACAGGATGAAGCCGAACAGCGGGCTGTCCGGCGGGATGGGCTCGATGTGCGGAGGAGCCTCCTGCATCCGCTTGAGCAGCGCGGGCAGGTCGTCCGGGGAGCCCAGCTCGATGCCGACCAGCGCCGGGCCGGTCTCCCGGTTGGAGCGCTTGGTGTACTCGAACAAGGTGACGTCGTCGTCCGGGCCGAGGACGTCGTCGAGGAAGCGGCGCAGCGCGCCCGGCTCCTGCGGGAACTCGACGAGGAAGTAGTGCTTGCGTCCCTCGAAGACCAGGGCGCGCTCGACGATGTCGGCGTAGCGCGAGACGTCGTTGTTGCCGCCCGAGAGCAGGCAGACCGTCGTCGCGTCGCGGGGGATGTCGAGCCGGTCCAGCGCCGCGGGGGACAGCGCCCCGGCGGGCTCGGCGATGATGCCGTCGGACTGGTAGAGCGCGAGCATCTCGACGCAGATCCGGCCCTCGGGCACCGCGAGCAGCTCCACGCCCGCATCGCGCACCACGTCGAAGGTGGCCGCGCCGACCTTGCGCACGGCGGCGCCGTCGACGAACGGGTCCAGCGTGCCCAGGTCCACCGGCTCGCCCGCGGCCACCGCGGCCGCCATGCTCGCCGCCCCGGCGGGCTCGACGCCCACGATCCGGGTCGACGGCGCGTGCTCGCGCAGGTAGGTGATGGCCCCGGCGAGCAGTCCGCCGCCGCCGACCGGCACGACCAGCACGTCCGGCGGGTCGGCCAGCTGGGACAGGATCTCGCGGGCGATGGTGCCCTGGCCCGCGACCGTGCGCGGGTCGTCGAAGGCGGGGACCTGGGTGGCGCCGGTGGACTCGGCGTCGGCGCGGGCGGCCGCGGCGGCCTCGTCGTAGGTGTTGCCGACCACCCGGATCTCGACGGCGTCGCGGCCCAGCCGCGCGACGCGGTCCCGCTTCTGGCGCGGGGTGGTGCCGGGCAGGTAGACCCGCCCGGTCACGCCGAGGCGCTGGCAGGCGAACGCGACGCCCTGGGCGTGGTTGCCGGCGCTGGCGCAGACGACGCCGGCGAGACGGTCGGCCTCGGGCAGCTGCGCGATCAGGTTGTACGCGCCGCGGATCTTGTACGAGCGGACCGGCTGGAGGTCCTCGCGCTTGACCCAGACCTCGCCGCCGAGCGCGTCGGACAGGCGGGGGTTGAGCTGCAGCGGGGTCGGGCCGATGACGGCGCGGAGCCGGGCCGCCGCGTCGTCGACGTCCCGGGCGCTCACAGAGGTGGTCACGGTCGACCAGGGTGTCATGACCCCCGGTCGGGGCCGCTGCTCACCCCAGGCGCAGGGTGACCCGCTCGGTCTCGGCGCGCCGGTCCAGGGCGGCGGGGTCGGCGGCCGGGTTCACCGTCTGGACCAGCGACGCTCCCGCCGCGAGGACGGCGAGCAGCCCGTCGCGCAGGCCGTCGGTGCTGTCCCAGCCGATGACCGACAGCACCCGGGCGCCCGCGGTGATGCCCAGCGCGTCCGCCCGCTCCCGGGCCGTGGCCAGCACCTGCTCGCCGCTCGCGCCGTCCCAGGCCGGGGCCGCGCCGTCGACCGGGTCCCAGGGGACGAACTCGTCGCCGTGCGCCCGGACCTCGGTCGCGAAGTCGACGGCCCCACCGGGCAGGTCGCCCAGGCCGCGGCCGAAGAAGTCCAGCGAGAACGCGACGACCGTGCCCGCGCCGGCGGCGAGCGCCAGGTCGAGCCGCGCCGCGTCGGCGAGGACGACGTCGGCCCCCGCCGGGTCGCCGACGAGCTCCGCGCCGCAGGACCAGACGGCGAGCAGCGCCGCGACGGTCTGCCAGTGCGCGGGCAGCAGTGCCGCCACCCGGGTGCCCGGCTCGACGTCGACCTCGTCGCGCAGCAGGTTCGCCGCCTTCGCGGTCCAGTTCGCGGTCGTCGTGCCGGACAGCTCGGTCCGCTCGCCGGTCGCGTCGTCGTAGTGGGTGACCAGCGGGCGCGGGGCGGCGGCGCCGAGCGCCGGGCCGAGCAGCGCGTCGGTGAGGAACAGGCCGGAGCCGAAGACGGTGTCCATCGCCCCGGAACGCTACGTCAGTCGATGCACGGGACCCCGCCCGCGGTGATCGGCGGGGTCGACGGTGCCGGGGCGGCGGCGGGCGCGGCCGCCGCGGCGCTGGTCCGGCCGCCGTTCGCGCGGTCGGTGCCGAGCAGGACCTGCACCCGGCCCTGGGCGACGGCGTCGGACTGCTCGACGCCGATCCCGCCCAGCGCGTCGGCGACCCGGCGGGCGGCGGCGTCGCCGTCGGCCTGGCTGTAGCGGACCACCGAGGTGGTGCGGTCCGGGGCGTTGCCGACCTCGCCGGGGGTGAACCCGTTGCGGCCCAGGGTGTCGGCGACCTGCGCCGCGAGCCCGGTCACCCCGGACCCGTTCGCCACGTCGGTTACGACCGGCGGCGCCGCCTCCGTGGAGGTCGCGGCGGCCTCCTCGGGCTCGGGCTCGGTGTGGCGGGCGACGAAGTCGCGGACCTCGGCGGGGTCGACCAGCAGCACGTCCTTGCCGCCGGTGGTCTCCGGGCCGCCGGTGGGGATGGTCAGGAAGTCCATCTTCCCGGCGGCGATCGACGACGCCTCGCGGGCGAAGCCGAGCAGGTCCCAGCCGCTGTCGATGACGACGGACTGCTGGATCACCTCGACCAGCGCGCCGAGCTTGCGGGGGTCGGTGAGCGTGCCCGAGGAGAGGACCTTGTTGGCGACGGCGGCGAGGAACACCTGCTGGCGGTTGATCCGTGACAGGTCCCCGCCGGCCAGGCCGTGCCGCTGCCGCACGAACGCGAGCGCGTCGGCACCGGAGATCGTCTGCGGGCCCGCGGGGAAGTCGGCGCCGGAGAAGGCGTCCTTGGCCGGGGCCTTCAGGCAGACGTCGACGCCGCCGACGGCGTTGGTGAGGTTGTAGAAGCCGAGCAGGTTGACCTCGGCGAAGTGGTCGATGGCCAGCCCGGTGAGGTCCTGCACGGTGTCGATCAGCGCCTGCCGGCCGGCCTGCGAGGAGTCCTGGTCGATCTGCCGGGGGTCGCGCACGCCCTCGGCGACGAGCCGGGACGCGGTCTGTGCCTTCGTCTGCGGGTACGCCGCGTTGATCTTGTTGCGGCCGATCCCGGGGATCGACACCTCGGAGTCGCGCGGGATGGAGAACGCGGTCGCGCTGCCGCCGTCGGCGGGCAGGTGCACGACGATGATGGTGTCGGAGTTGAGGACGCCGGACTCGGCGCCGCTGCGCAGCTGGGCCAGGACGTCGGCGGGCAGCGGGTTGCCCTGCGCGTCGGTACGGCTGTCCACACCGACCAGCAGGATGTTCTGCTCGCCCCCGGCGGAACCGCCGAACAGCAGGTTCGTCGTGGTGATGCCGCCGGTGACGTCGCGGTAGAGGGTCCACGCGGCGCCGGTGAGCAGCACCGTCAGCGCGGACAGCACGGCGACGGCGAGACGCAGCCGGGCCAGCAGCCCGCGGCCTCGGGTCGGCCGTCCGCCGGTGCGCCCGTCGCGCGCCGGGTACGGCGGGTGCTCGTCGGGGCTGGCCCCGGCCCGGCTCCAGCCGGCGGAGCCCGCCGGTCGCCCGCGTGCGGCGCCGGTGTCGAGGCGGACGCGGGGCGAGCGGGACCGGACGTCGGGGGCGGTGGGGCGGCCGGATCGCCGGGCGGCGGCGCGCTCGGCGGCCGACGGGCGGGAGCGGTCCCGGTAGCTCTCGCCCATGCTCGCTCCCCTCGGGGTCCGTCTCGTCCACGCAGCCGTGTCTCACCCGGACGGGGGAGTCCGGTGAACCCGGGCGCGGGCCGTGCGTCTCCAGGACCGGACACCCCGGTCGGGACCAGGGTGCAGCATCGGGGCCCGCGCCGGGGGGCGCGCGGGGCTGCGTGTCGGGTCGCTCGCCCGGTCGTCGTAGGGGGTCGGGACTTGAGGGTGACGCACGGGTGCGGCGTGTCGCCGCAGTTCGGGGGCGGTCCGGCTGTTGGGGTTACGGTCTCGCTATCATCGTGCGGTGACGGAGTGTGATCTTCGCTGGCGCGAACGGGCGGTGCCGGACGGTGCCGCCGGGCACGGTCGCGCCGGCGCTGGCTAGGTTGCGGGACATGCGCCGGGTGGACGGAGAAGGGCGGGGAGGCCAGGTGGCCGACGACGTGCGGTCCTACGGCGACGAGGTCGCCGTCGTCACGGTGACCTACTCGCCGGGCGCGCTGCTGGACACCTTCCTCGACTCGCTGCGCGGTGCCACGACCCGGACGGACGTCCCGGTCGTCCTGGCCGACAACGGATCCGTCGACGGTGCCCCGGAGCGCGCGGCCCGCGAGCGGGACCACGTGACGTTCCTGCCGATCGGGGAGAACGTCGGCTACGGCGCCGCCGCCAACCGCGGGGTCGCCTCGCTGCCCGACCGCTACGGCTGGGTCGTCGTCGCGAACCCGGACCTGGAGTGGGGCGCCGGGTCGCTCGACATCCTGCTCGACGCCGGCCGTCGGCACCCCCGTGCCGGGTCGCTCGGCCCGCTGATCCGCGAGCCGTCCGGCGAGGTCTACCCCTCCGCGCGCGAGGTCCCGTCGCTGCTGGCGGGCGCCGGGCACGCCGCGCTCGCGCCGGTCTGGCCCGCCAACCCGTGGACCGCGGCCTACCGGCGCAGCCGCGAGGACCTGACCGAGCGGGCGGCCGGCTGGCTGTCCGGGTCGTGCCTGCTCCTGCGGCGCGCCGCGTTCGACTCCGTCGACGGTTTCGACCCGCGCTACTTCATGTACTTCGAGGACGTCGACCTGGGGGAACGCCTGGGGCTCGCCGGATGGCGAAACGTGTACGTCCCCGGTGCCGATGTCGTACACGTGGGCGGAGCGTCCACGGGCAAGCCGGGGGTGTCGGCACGGATGCTCGCCGAGCACCACCGCAGTGCCTACCGGTACCTGGCCGACCGCCACCGCGGTCCGGCGCGCGCACCGCTGCGTGCGGCCCTGCGTGCCGGCCTGGCCGTGCGCTCGGGTCTGCTGCGGCGGACCGGCTGAGCGCGAACGAGAAGAAGGAACCTGAGGGGGAACCTGCATTGCAGGACGTCGAGGCGGTCGTGCTGGTCGGGGGCAAGGGCACCCGGCTGCGGCCACTGACCCTGTCGGCGCCCAAGCCGATGCTGCCGACGGCGGGGGTGCCGTTCCTGGCGCACCTGCTGTCGCGGATCCGGGAGGCGGGCATCCGGCGGGCCGTGCTGGGTACGAGCTACCTGGCCGAGACCTTCGAGGAGCACTTCGGCGACGGCTCGTCGCTGGGGCTGGACCTCACCTACGTGACCGAGACCGAGCCGCTGGGCACGGGCGGGGGCATCCGCAACGTGGCCGGCAAGCTCTCGGCCGAGCACGTCATGATCTTCAACGGCGACGTGCTGGCGGGCACCGACCTGACCGCCGTCGCCGACACCCACCGGAGCACCGGTGCCGACGTGACGCTGCACCTGGTGCGGGTGCAGAACCCGCGGGCCTTCGGCTGCGTCCCCACCGACCCGACCGGCCGGGTGCTGGAGTTCCTCGAGAAGACCGAGGACCCGCCGACCGACCAGATCAACGCCGGGTGCTACGTCTTCCGTCGCGAGGTGATCGACACGATCCCCGCGGGCAGGCCGGTGTCGGTGGAGCGCGAGACGTTCCCCGACCTGCTCGCCTCCGGGGCGCACGTGCAGGGCCACGTCGACGTCGCGTACTGGCGCGACATGGGCACCCCCGGCGACCTGGTGCACGGCTCGGCGGACCTGGTCCGTGGGGTCGCGCCCTCGGCGGCGCTACCCGGCCCGACAGGCGAGTCGATGGTGCTGGAGGGGGCCGAGGTGGCCGCCGACGCGTTCGTGTTCGGCGGGACGACCGTCGGCCGCGGCGCCCGGATCGGCTCCGGGGCCCGGGTCGAGGGCTCCATGCTGTTCGACGGCGCGGTGGTCCGGGCCGGAGCGGTCGTGGAGAACTCGGTGATCGGGGCCGGCGCGGTCGTCGAGGAGGGCGCGAGCATCCGCGACACCGTGGTCGGCGACCGGGCCGTGATCGGCGCGCACTGCGAGCTGCGGCACAACATGCGGGTGTGGCCGGACGTCACGCTGCCGCCCCACGGGGTCCGGTTCTCGCCCGACGTGTGACCATCGGGGGCGTGGACGCGGTCGCCGTGGTGGTGGACCGGGAATGGCGGCCGCCGTTCCCGCTCGACCTGCACGGCGTGCTGGCCCCGCTGCGCCGCGGCCGGGGCGACCCCACCTGGCGCACCGCCGTCGACGGTGCCGTGATCTGGCGGGTCTCGACGACGCCTGCCGGCCCCGCCACCGTCGCGATCCGCCGCCGGGCCGACGGGAGCCCGCACGGCACCGTGCGGGCGACCGGCTGGGGACCGGGCGCGGCCTGGGAGATCGACCGGCTGCCGTCGCTGCTGGGGGCCGACGACGACCCGGCGGCGTTCGTGGCGCACCACCCGCTCGTCGCCGACGCGCACCGGCGCCGCCCCGGCCTGCGGCTGGGCTCCACCGGCCGGGTGTGGGACGCGCTGCTGCCCGCGGTGCTGGAACAGAAGGTCACCGGCACCGAGGCGCGCCGCAGCTTCCGCGAGCTCGCCCGGCGCTTCGGTGACCCTGCGCCGGGGCCCGTCGGGGTGGTGCCCGCCGGGATGCGGGTGCCGCCGACGCCCGAGCAGGTCCGGGCGATCCCGGAGTGGGAGTGGCACCGGGCCGGCGTCGACCACGCGCGCCGGACGGCGATCCTGCACGCCGCCGTCGTCGCCCACCGGCTGGAACGGGCCGTCGAGCTGGGCGGGGAGCAGGGCCGGGTGCTGCTGCGCCGGGTCCGCGGCATCGGGGTGTGGACGGCCGCGGAGACCGCCCAGCGCGCCTGGGGCGACCCGGACGCGGTCAGCTTCGGCGACTTCCACGTGCCCAACACCGTCGGCTGGGCACTGCTCGGCCACGACCTCGACGACGCCGGGATGCTCGAGGTGCTCGCCCCCTACGTCCCGCAGCGCCAGCGCGCGGTGCGCTACATCGAGGCGTCCGGGTTCCGCCGCCCCCGGTTCGGGCCGCGGTTCTCCCCGCGCGACTACCGCTCGTTCTGACCGACGTAGGGTCGTACCCGTGAAGGTCACCGTACTGGTCGGCGGCGTCGGCGGGGCCCGCTTCCTGCAAGGCGTGAAGGTCGCGCTCGGACTGCCCGCGGTCGGCGCGGGGGAGTCCGAGCACGAGATCTCCGCCGTGGTCAACGTCGGCGACGACATCTGGCTGCACGGGCTGCGGGTCTGTCCGGACCTCGACACCGTCATGTACACCCTCGGCGGCGACATCGACGTCGAGAAGGGCTGGGGCCGCTCGGACGAGACCTGGTCGGTCAAGGCCGAGCTGGAGGCCTACGGCGCCGACGCGACCTGGTTCGGGCTGGGCGACCGCGACGTCGCCACCCACCTCGTCCGCACCCGGATGCTGCGTGCCGGCTACCCGCTCTCCCAGGTCACCGAGGCGCTCTGCCACCGCTGGCAGCCCGGGGTGCGGCTGCTGCCCGCCACCGACGACCGCGTCGAGACCCACGTCGTGATCGACAACCCCGACCCGGCCGCGGTCGAGGAGACCCCGCAGGTCGCGATCCACTTCCAGGAGTGGTGGATCCGGCACCGGGCCGCCCCGAAGGCGTACCGCTTCGCCTCGGTCGGCGCCGACCAGGCCGCGATCCTGCCCGACGCCCGGGCCGCGATCGCCGAGGCCGACGTCGTGCTCGTCGCCCCGTCCAACCCGGTCGTGTCGATCGGCACCGTCGTCTCGGTGCCCGGGGTCGCCCAGGCCCTCGCCGCGACGCCCGCGAAGATCGTCGGGCTGTCCCCGATCGTCGGCGGCGCCCCGGTGCGCGGCATGGCCGACGCCTGCCTGACCGCGATCGGCGTCGAGACCAGCGCCGAGGGCGTGGGCCGGCACTACGGCGGCCGCGGCGAGGGCGGCCTGCTCGACGGCTACCTGGTGCACACCGGTGACGCCGCGACCGTGCCCGGCGCGACCGTGCGCGAGGTGCCGCTGCTGATGACCGACCACGACGCGACCGCCGACATGGCCCGCGCCGCGTTCGAGCTGGCGGGCGTCGGTGTCTGACGGGGCCGACGGGGCCGACAGGGCCGACGTGGCCGGCGGATTCCCCGACCACGCGTCGCAGAAGCTGGAGATCCTCCCGGTCCCCGGGCTGCCGGAGTTCCGCCCCGGCGACGACCTCACCGCCGTCCTGGCCGAGCGGATGGCCTGGCTGCGCGACGGCGACGTCGTGGTGGTCACCAGCAAGGTGTTCTCCAAGGTCGAGGGCAGGCTGGTGCCGGCCCCCTCCGACGACGAGGAGCGCGACGCGCTGCGTCGCAGGCTGGTCGACCAGGAGACCGAGCGGGTGGTGGCCCGCAAGGGCCGGACGCTGATCGTGGCCGGGAAGCTCGGCATCGTGCAGGCCGCCGCGGGCATCGACGGCTCCAACGTCCGCCGCGACGAGCTCGCCCTGCTGCCCGTCGACCCGGACGCCAGTGCGGCCGGGCTGCGCGCGGGGCTGGCCGAGCGGCTCGGCGTCGAGGTCGGCGTCGTCGTCACCGACACCCTGGGGCGCAGCTGGCGGGTCGGCCAGACCGACATCGCGATCGGCGCGGCCGGGCTGCCGGTGCTGCACGGCTACTCCGGCGCCGTCGACGGCCAGGGCAACGACCTGGTCGTCACCGAGATCGCCGTCGCCGACGAGATCGCCGCGGCCGCGGACCTGGTGAAGGGCAAGCTCGGCGGGCTGCCGGTGGCGGTGCTGCGCGGCGCGGCCCTGCCCGACGACGGCTCGACCGCCCGCGACCTGATCCGGCCGATCTCCGAGGACCTGTTCTGGCTGGGCACCGAGGAGGCGATCGACCGCGGACGCCGCGAGGCGGTCCTGCTGCGACGCAGTACCCGGGACTTCGCCGAGGAGCCGGTCGACGCCGACGCCGTGCGCCGCGCGGTGGGCGTCGCGCTGACCGCACCCGCGCCGCACCACAGCACCCCGTTCCGGTTCGTGTGGCTGCGCGACGCGGCGCGGCGCACCGCGCTGCTCGACGCCCTGCGCGAGCGCTGGCGTGCCGACCTGGTCGCCGACGGGCGCCCGGCCGACGAGGTGGAACGCCGCCTCGCCCGCGGGGACCTGCTGCGCCGCGCCCCGGAGCTGGTGCTGGCGTTCCGGTCCACCGCGGGGATGCACGGCTACCCGGACGCGGCCCGCAACGCCGCCGAGCGGGACATGTTCACCGTCGCCGGCGGGGCGGCGGTGCAGTCCCTGCTGGTCGCGCTGGCCGCGGAGGGCCTGGCGTCCTGCTGGGTCGGCTCGACGATCTTCGCCGCGGACGTCGCCCGCCGGGTCCTGGACCTGCCCGAGGACTGGGCGGCGCTCGGCGCGGTCGCCGTCGGCGTGCCGGTCGAACCGATCGCCCCGCGCGAGCCCCGGCCGGTCGGCGACGGCCTGCTGGAGCTGTGAGCCCGTGGTAGCCCCGGCGACGGCCGCCCGCGAGCTCGCTGCCTGGACCCCGCCCGACGCCGGCCAGCGGGCTCTGCAGCACGCGCTGCTGGCCTTCCTGGACGCGCGCCCGGACGACGCCTGCGACCGCTCCTGCGTGCCCGGCCACCTCACCGCGTCGGCGTTGCTGCTCGACGCGACCGGCGAGCACACGCTGCTGACCCTGCACCCGCGGGTCGGGCGCTGGATCCAACTGGGTGGGCACTGCGAGCCCGGCGACGGCTCGCTGCGCGCCGCGGCGCTGCGGGAGGCCACCGAGGAGTCCGGGATGGCGGGACTGGAGATCGGCGAGCACCCGCTGCACGTCGACGTCCATCCGGTCACCTGCTCGCTCGGCGTCCCGACCCGGCACCTCGACGTGCGCTACCTGGTCCGCGCCCCGGCCGGGGCGACCCCGCGGATCAGCGACGAGTCGCTCGACCTGCGCTGGTGGCCGGTCGACGCCCTCCCGGACGACGACGACACCGTCGCCACGATGGTCGCCGCCGCCCGCTGACCTGCGACCCCGCCGGCTCCACCGGCGGCGTCCGCGCGCGGAACCGGGGCCCGCGCGTCACAGCACGCGCGGACCCCGAACTCGCGCGCGAACCGTGGAGCGGCGAGCGGGGCTCAGAGGCTGCGCCAGAAGAACAGCTCGGAGTAGCCGAGCTGGAACAGCTGCTGGTCGCCGCCGGCGGCGCCGAAGAGCAGCTGGGTGACGGCGAAGAACAGCGCGCTCACCCCGGGCACGAACAGCAGCAGGGCGAGCAGCACGAACGGTGCCCAGGGCCGGACCCGCTCGCCGAGGCGCAGTGCCGGCACGGACAGGTACGGCTCCAGCACGCCCCAGCCGTCGAGGCCGGGCACGGGCAGCATGTTCAGCACGAACGCGATGATCTGGAACCAGGCGAGCGCGGACAGTCCCGCCGCGACCGGCAGCGGCATCCCCGGGAACGCGGCCACCGTGATGATCAACACGATGCCCAGGACGAGGTTCGCCGCGGGGCCCGCCAGCGAGACCGCGCTGCGCCGGGCCCGCGACCGCAGCGCCCACTGGTTGATCCACACCGCGCCGCCGGGCAGCGGCAGCCCGCCGATCAGCAGGATGATCAGCGGTAGCACCAGCGACAGGCCGGGATCGGTGTAGCGCCGCACGTCGAGGGTGAGGTAGCCCTTGGCCGCGACCGAGGTGTCCCCGCCGCGGTAGGCGGTGATGGCGTGCCCGTACTCGTGCAGGCACAGCGACACCACCCAGCCGCCGAGCACCATGACGAAGATCCCGAGGGTCGCCAGGGCCTGCGACTGGGCGGGGACGGCGGCGGCAGCGAGAACACCACCGAGCAGGGTGACGCCGAGGATCAGCAGGAACCAGGGGCTGATGCGGCGTGTCAGGGACGGCACGTACCCATACTCCATGTCGGAGGAAACGTCCGCGCGCGACCCTTCACTCAATCGGCAGAGCCGGCTTGCACAGAGCGAGTGTCAGCGCTGTACTTACAGCGGTGTCATTCGCCAGTGCGTTGCGGGGAGGTGGGCGAGTGGACGACGTCGAGGGGTTCATGCGGATGCTGCGGCCGGTGGAAGCCGAGCCGGTGGGGGCGGTCGAACGACCCGGCCAGGAGATGGCCGACTACGACCAGGTCGCCCAGATCCTGGACCTGAGGGGCCTGCTGGACGACGGCTCCGCCGAGGAGGTGCCGGACTGGCAGGAGCGCGCGCTGTGCGCCCAGACCGATCCGGAGGCGTTCTTCCCCGAGAAGGGCGGCTCCACCCGGGAGGCCAAGCGCATCTGCTCCGGCTGCGAGGTCCGCGCCGAGTGCCTGGAGTACGCGCTGGCCCAGGACGAGCGCTTCGGCATCTGGGGCGGGCTGAGCGAGCGGGAGCGTCGTCGCCTCCGCCGGGCCGCAGTCTGAGCGGAGCGAAGAGCGCAGACAGCACCGCAGTCTGCGATTCGCCCGCGGGGGAACGAACACGCTGCGGGGGAACGAGCACGGGGCCGGTCGCCGTCACGGTGACCGGCCTGTCGTCGTACCGGGGGGCGGTGGTCGCCGGTCCGCCGGGGCAGCCGTACCGCGCCGCTCAGCCGCCGTCGACGGCGTCGGGCTCGATGTTGAGGTACTCCGCGACCTGTTCGACGAGCACCTCGTGCACGAGGTCGGCGAGGTCCTCGCCGTTGCGCGCCCTGGCCTCGAGCGGGCGGCGGTAGAGCACGATCCGCGCCCGGGTCGGCATCCCGGCGGAGTCGACCCCGGCCGGGACGAGGTGCGCCAGCGGGACGCCGACGTCGGCCAGCACCCCGGTGCCCCACACGATCTCGTCGGGCGAGGTGCGGTCGACCGACGGCACGTCGTCGACGGCGAGGTCGAGGTCGACCAGCTCCGGGCCCCAGCGCGCCTCGATCGGCTCGAGCGCCTCCAGCACCTTCGCGTCGAAGCGTTCGGCGCGGGTGCGGAAGGCCGGCGTCGACACCGGGTACATCAGGCCGCGCAGGCCGCGTCCACGCCGGTCCCGCCGGCGCGGGCTGCGCGGCGGCCGGCGGTCGTTCTCGGGGCGAGCGGTGGGCACCACGGCATTCTAGGACCCCGTGCCCCGTCGAGGGGCGACCCGCGACCGCGGCGGGCGGACCGTCCGCCGAGCGGGGTGCGCGTCGCAGTACGGCGGGGGGCCTGCGACGGGCTATCGTCGACGACGTGTTGAGTGTGCGGAGATGTTCACGGACGGGCTGCACCGAGCTCGCCGTCGCCACGCTCACCTACGTCTACGCCGACTCGACCGCCGTCGTCGGCCCGCTGGCCACGCAGGCCGAGCCGCACTCCTACGACCTCTGCACCGGGCACGCGCACAACCTCACGGCACCCCGCGGGTGGGAGGTCGTCCGGTTCGAGGGCGAGTTCGCCCAGCCCCAGCACAGCGGTGAGGACCTCACCGCGCTCGCCGACGCCGTCCGCGAGGCGGGCCGGGTGGACCGGCCGGTCGAGGTCGTCGCACGGCCGGGTGGCACGGGGCGGCGCGGGCACCTGCGGGTGCTCCCGAAGCCCGAGGACGGCTGAGCCCCCACGGGGTGAGGAGACCTGCGCGGACGGGTGACACGACTGCGCTAGGGTCGTGCGTCGTGCCCGACCTCTCGGCGATCGTGAAGGCCTACGACATCCGCGGTGTCGTCGGTGATCAACTGGATGAGTCCACCGCGCGTGCACTGGGTGCGGCGACGGCGCGGCTCGTGGCGGGCGACGACCCGGCGCCGTCGGCGGTGGTCGTCGGGCGGGACATGCGGGACAGCTCGCCCGCGTTGGCGGCGGCGTTCGCGGACGGGGTGACCGGGCAGGGGCTCGACGTCGTCGACATCGGGCTCGCGAGCACCGACATGCTCTACTACGCCTCCGGCTCGCTGGACCTGCCCGGCGCGATGTTCACCGCGAGCCACAACCCGGCCGCCTACAACGGCATCAAGCTGTGCCGGGCCGGCGCCGTCCCGGTCGGTCAGGACTCCGGTCTCGCGACGATCCGCGACGAGGCGGCCCGCTTCCTCGATTCCGGGGTCCCCGAGGTCAGGTCCCCGGGGACCGTGCGCACCGAGGACATGCTCGACGGCTACGCGCGTCACCTCCGCGGCCTGGTCGACCTGACCTCGCTGGACGCGTCCCCGGAGCTGACCGTCGTCGTCGACGCCGGGAACGGGATGGGCGGGCACACCGTCCCGACCGTGTTCGACGGCCTGAACGTGCGCGTCGTCCCGCTGTACTTCGAGCTCGACGGGAACTTCCCGAACCACGAGGCGAACCCGCTGGACCCGGCGAACCTGGTGGACCTGCAGAAGCGGGTCGTCGCCGAGGGCGCGGACCTCGGCCTGGCCTTCGACGGCGACGCCGACCGCTGCTTCGCCGTCGACGAGCAGGGCGAGGCGGTGAGCCCGAGCGCGATCACCGGTCTGGTCGCGGCCCGTGAGCTCGCCAGGGCGCACGCGGCGGGGGAGTCCGACGTCGTCGTGATCCACAACCTGATCACCTCGCGGGCGGTCCCCGAGCTGGTCGCCGAGCACGGCGGCCGCGCGGTCCGCACCCGGGTCGGGCACTCGTTCATCAAGCAGACGATGGCCGAGACCGGCGCGGTGTTCGGCGGCGAGCACTCCGCGCACTACTACTTCCGCGACTTCTGGAAGGCCGACTCCGGGATGCTCGCGGCGCTGCACCTGCTGGCCGCGCTCGGCGAGCACCGGGCGGCGGCCGACGGCGCGACGGTGTCCGGGCTGATGGCCGACTACGACCGCTACGCCGCCTCCGGCGAGATCAACTCGACGGTCGAGGACCAGGCGGCGCGGGTCGCCGAGATCGAGCGCGTCTTCGGCGCGCGCGACGGGATCGAGCTCGACCGGCTGGACGGGCTGACGGTCTCGCTGCCGGACGGCTCGTGGTTCAACCTGCGGGCCTCGAACACCGAGCCGCTGCTGCGGCTCAACGTCGAGGCGGCGGACGCCGCGGCCGTCCGTGCCCTGGTCGACGAGGTGCTGGCGGTCGTGCGCGCCTGATCGCACGACCCCGCACACCTGCGGTGACGGCGTCCGTACCCGGTCGGCTGCCGCGGAGTGTCGGTACCGAGTGGCAGCATCGAGAGCGCGAGATGACGACGAGGAGAACCGTGGCCCTACAGCTCGACCCCCAGCTGCTGGAGATCCTGGCCTGCCCGTGCGACGCGCACGCGGTCCTGACCCCGGGTGAGGACCGGCTGACCTGCACGGCGTGCGGTCGCGCGTTCCCGGTGACCGACGGGATCCCGGTGCTGCTCCTCGACGAGGCGCTGCCCGGTACCGGGCCGGCGCGGGACGGACGGGACGACGGGTGAACGGGGTGCTCGACGACACGCTGCTGGCCGATCCCGAGGAGCTGGCGGCGCGGGACACCACGGGCGTCCTGCGGGCCGCCGCGACCGCGGGCGCCCAGGTCCGGTCCGCGCTGTACACCGCGGGCCAGGCCGGGCTGGACCGGCTGCGCGGGCACCGTCCCCGCGCACTGGTGCTCCTGCGCCGGCCCGGCGTCTCCGGGGCGGTGGCCGACCTCGTCACGGCCCTGCTCACCGACCGCTGTCCGGTTCCGGTCGTGGCCGCCGAGCGGATGCCGGGCTGGATCGGGCCGCTGGACGTCGTCGTCGCGCACTCCACCGACCCCACCGACCCCGAGCTGGCGGAGTCGGTCTCCGTCGCGGTGCACCGCGGCGCCGAGGTCGTGCTCTCCGCGCCGGACTCCGGGCCGGTCGCCCAGGCGGGCGCCGGGCGCGCCCGGCTGGTCGAGCCACGCATCCCGCTGCCCGAGGGCCTCGGGTTCGCCCAGGCGCTGACGGTCGCGCTGGTCGCCGTCGCCGAGCTGGACCTGCTGCCCGGGATGCGCAGCGAGGAGGTCCCGGCCCGGCTCGAGGCGCTGGCCGACGCGCTCGACGCCGAGGCCGAGCGCTGCCAGCCCGCGCACGAGCCGTTCGTGAACCCGGCGAAGGCGCTCGCGCTGCGGCTGGCCGAGCGGACCCCGCTGCTGTGGGGGGTGGACCCGGCCGCCGCCGCGGTGGCCCGGCACGGCGCGCTGGCGCTGGCCACCCACGCCGGTGTCGTCGCGCACGCCGACGGGCTCGCACAGGCCGGCACCCTGGCCGGGCTGCGCGTCGCCGTCGACCTGTCCGAGCGGGGCGGGGGCGACATCTTCCACGACCCGTTCGACGACCCGGCCCCCGGTGGCGACGCGCCGCCGCCGCGCCTGGTGCTGCTCGGCACGGGTGAGGAGGACCCGCAGGCGGTGAGCCGCCGGGTGCTCGGCCGGGAGTGGCCGAACGCCGACCTGGCGCACCCGGTCGACGAGATCCCGCGCGGCACCCGCGACGCGGCGCTGTTGCGTGCCGGCGTCCTCGCCCTGCGTGCCGACATCGCCGCCGTGTACCTCGGCCTGGCGACCGGCGCCACCCTGATCACCTGACCCCCGCGCACCTGACACCGGGAGACCCGTGGAACTGCTGGAGAACCCGATCCGCACCTACGCCTGGGGTTCGCGGACGGTCATCGCCGAGCTGCTCGGCGAGCCCGTCCCGTCACCGCACCCGCAGGCGGAGCTGTGGCTGGGCGCGCACCCGGCCGCCCCGTCGACGGTCGCCGGGGGCAGCCGCCCGCTGCACGAGCTCATCGCTGCGGACCCGGTCGCCGCGCTCGGCCCGGGACGCGACCGCTGGGAAGGGCGGCTGCCGTTCCTGCTGAAGGTGCTGGCGGCCGAGGAGCCGCTGAGCCTGCAGGCCCACCCGAGCCTGGAGCAGGCCCGCGAGGGCTGGGAGCGGGAGAACGCCGCGGGGATCGCGGTGGACGCGCCGGACCGCAACTACCGCGACGCCCACCACAAGCCGGAGCTGATCTGCGCGCTGACCGAGTTCGTCGCGCTGGTCGGGTTCCGCGAGCCGGCCCGCACGGTGGAGCTGCTGCGCGCCCTCGACGTCCCCGAGCTCGCCACCTACACCGAGCTGCTCGCCGGTCAGCCGTGCCCGGACGGGCTGCGCGCACTGTTCACCACCTGGATCACGCTGCCCCAGTCGGTGCTCGACGGGCTCGTCCCGGCCCTGCAGGACGGCGCGATCAGGCTGCTGGAGCGCGGCACCGCCCCGGAGTGGACCGGCGAGGCGAAGACCACGCTCGACCTGTCCGAGCGCTATCCCGACGACGCGGGTGTGCTCGCCGCGCTGCTGCTCAACCGGATCACCCTGGCCCCCGGCGAGGCGCTGTACCTGCCGGCCGGGAACCTGCACGCCTACCTGTCCGGGGCGGGCATCGAGGTGATGGCCAACTCCGACAACGTGCTGCGCGGCGGCCTGACGCCCAAGCACGTCGACGTGCCGGAGCTGCTGCGGGTCCTCGACTTCACCGCCCCGCCGCCCCCGGTCCGCACCCCGGCCCCCGACCCGGGTGCCGACGGCTGGCAGCGCTACGACGTGCCGGTGGAGGAGTTCCTGCTCCGCCGTGCGGTCACCGAAGGCCGGGACAAGCTCGACGTGCCCGGCACCGGCGCCCGCATCCTGCTGTGCGTCGACGGTGACGCCGCGGTCGAGGCCGGCGGCGGCGTCGTCGAGCTGCCCCGCGGCCGTGCGGTGTTCCTCTCCGCGACCGACAGCGGCGCCGTCCTCACCACCGGCGAGCACGGCGCCACCGTCTTCCTGGCGGGCGACGCCCTGTAGCACCGCCCGCACTCGCGGGCAGCGCTGTCGCACCGGCGGCTCATCCGCGGCGGGCCCGGTCCCCCTCGGTGGCCGCGGCGACGGCCGCTGCCACCTCGGCGAACGCGGCCACCGGGTCCGCGGCGGCGGCCGCGGAGAAGAAGCGCTCCAGCCCCTGTGCCGCCGCGGCGGCGTTGGCCTCGGCCCGCGGGAACATGGTCGCCTCGTAGCGGGCGACCGCCGCGTCGAGATCGTCCGGGGTGGCGGCGATCTCCCGGGCCAGGTCGGCGGCGTCGAGCATGGCGGAGTTGGCGCCCTGCCCGGAGAACGGCGACATCAGGTGGGCGGCGTCGCCGATCAGGGTGACGCCCGGGGCCGGCTCCCACCGGTGCCCGACCGGCAGCATCTCCAGTGGCCGGTCGATGATCCGGTCGTCGCAGCGGACGATGAGCTCCCGCAGCTCGGGGGCGGCGTCGCCGAACGCGTCGAGCAGCACGGCGCGGGCGGCCGCCGGGTCGTCGAGCACCCCGCCGGTGCTGCCGAGCCCGTGTGCGGCGGCCCACCCGCGCTCCCGGTGGAACCCGGCGTACACGCGGGCGGAGCCGTCGGCGAGTCGCTGGCTGATCAGCGCCCGCCCGGTGGCGCGGGCGCTCATGGAGCCGCGGCCGACCAGGTCGTCGAGCCCGGGGAACGCCGACGGCGTGACCCGCAGCTCGACGAAGGTGACCCCGGCGTAGGACGGCGTCGCGTCCGACAGCAGCGGGCGGACCCGGGAACGTGCCCCGTCCGCCCCGACGACGAGGTCCGCGGTGATCCGGTCGCCGCCGGGCGCCCCGCCGGGTGCCCCGTCGAGTACGGCGTCGAGTCGTCCGTCGTCGCGGTGCTCGACGTGGTCGAGCCGGGCGCCCCAGCGCACCGTGCCGGGGCCGAGCGACCCGAGGAGCAGGGTGCGCAGGTCGCCGCGGTCGATCTCGGGGTTGAACGTCTCGCCGGGCGCGGCGCGCTCGTCGAGCAGGACGGTCCCGTCGAGGGCGAGCATCCGCATGTCCTGACCCTCGGGCCGGGAGATGCGCAGGAACTCCTCGAGCAGGCCGGCGGCGTCGAGCGCGATCTGTCCGCTGTCGCGCTGCATGTCCAGGGTGCCGCCCTGGTCGCGGGTGGCGATGTCGGTCTCGCGCTCGAGGACGGTGACGGCGATGTCGTGGCGCTGCAGGACGCGGGCGAGGGTCAGGCCGCCGGGGCCGGCCCCGACGACGAGGACGTGCGGAGCGGTGCTGGTGGTGTCGGTCATGACGCCGACTGTAGATGAAGCGACTACAAAAGTGTAGTCACTCAACTTTCAGAGTGACTGCGCTAACCTGTCGCCGTGACCACGCCCGGACGCCGCGAACGCAAGAAGGCCGCCACCCGCCAGGGCATCGCGGACGCCGCACTGCGGCTGTTCCTCGACCGAGGCTTCGACGAGGTGACCGTCGCCGAGATCGCCGAGGCCGCGGACGTCTCGGTCACCACGCTGTTCAAGCACTTCGGCAGCAAGGAGGCGCTGCTGTTCGACGAGGACGGGGCGCAGGAGGCCGAGCTGGTGGCCGCGGTGCGCGACCGTGCGCCGGGGACCGACGTCGTCGACGGGCTGCAGGCCTGGCTGCTCCGGCGCGTCGACGGGCCGCCGTCGGACCGGCGGCCGGGCTCGGAGGAGCTGGAGCGCTTCCGCAGGATCACCGACGCGGCGCCGAGCCTGCGCGACCACGCACGCCGGATGTGGGCCCGCCACGAGGCCGCGCTCGCGGCGGAGCTGGCCCGCGACGCCGGGCGGGGCGAACCGTCACCGGCGGACCGGGTGCTCGCGCACGTCGTCGTCGGGATCCCGCCGCTGCTGCGCGAGCAGGCCGGCCGGGCCCGCGAGCACCTCGACGCCGCGTTCGCGCTGATCCGCCACGGCTACGACGCAGCTCGGTAGGTGAGGCGGCCCGGCAGGTGAGGCGGACCGGTAGGTGAGGCGGCTCGATGGGTGATGCTGCTCAGTAGGTGTCGGGCGCCCGGTGGTGCTCGAAGATCAGTGACGTGCGGGTGCCCGCGACCTCGGCCCAGGCGTTGAGCGTGCCGACCAGGTCGCGCAGTGCCACGGTGTCGGCGGTCGCGACCCGGATCATGTAGTCGTCCTCGCCGGCGAGGAAGTACACGTCGCGGACCTCGGGGCGCCGGGACACCCGGGTCACGAACTCGGCGAGCCGGTCGCGGGCGTCGGACTGCAGACGGACCGAGATCATGGCCTGCAGGGGGTGGCCGGTCGCCGCCGGGTCGACGTCGGCGTGGTACCCGCGGATCACCCCGCTCTCGCGCAGTGCCCGGACCCGGCCCAGGCACGTCGACGGGGCGATTCCCGCCCCCGCCGCGAGTGAGTTGTTCGGCGTCCGGGCATCCCGCTCCAGCTGGCGCAGCAGGGCGCGGTCGACCCCGTCGAGCCGAACAGGGTTCGACGACGGCGGCCTCTTCCGCGGCGTCGACGAAGGATCGTCGTTCATGAGTCACCTCAGAGAATCTTGTTCAGTTCTGTTGGCAGCTTATCGATGTTTCTTCACCATTGATGCAGGACAGGGCCCCGAGCGGAGGAGAAGGACATGCGCGTCGCAGTGCCGAAGGAGACCAAGGACAACGAGTTCCGGGTGGCGCTCACGCCCGCCGGGGTGCACGAGCTCGTCGGACGGGGGCACGAGGTCGTCGTCGAGCACGACGCCGGTGCCGGGTCCGCGATCTCCGACGCCGACTTCAAGGAGGCCGGGGCGCACATCGTGTCCGACACCGCCGAGGTGTGGGGCTCGGCCGAGCTGCTGCTCAAGGTGAAGGAGCCCATCGAGTCCGAGTACGGCTTCCTCCGGCCCGACCTGACGCTGTTCACCTACCTGCACCTGGCCGCGTCGCGCGCCTGCACCGACGCGCTCCTGTCGGCGGGGACGACCTCCATCGCCTACGAGACCGTCACCGACTCCCGCGGCAGGCTGCCGCTGCTCGCCCCGATGAGCGAGGTCGCGGGCCGGCTCGCCCCGCAGGCCGGCGGCTACCACCTCATGCGCTCGGCCGGCGGGCGCGGCATGCTCCTGGGCGGCGTCCCGGGCGCCCCGGGCGCCGAGGTCGTCGTGCTCGGGGCCGGTGTCGCGGGGGCGAACGCCATCGCCATCGCCGCCGGCATGCGCGCGAAGGTGACCGTGCTCGACGTCGACGTCGACAAGCTCCGCGCGATCGACGAGCAGTACGGCGGGGCCGTGCGCACCCAGTACTCCACCGCGCTGTCCGTACGCGAGGCGGTGACCGCCGCCGACCTCGTGATCGGCGCGGTCCTGCTGCCCGGGGCCAAGGCGCCGACCCTGGTGTCGAACGAGCTCGTCTCCCAGATGCGGCCCGGCGCCGTGCTCGTCGACATCGCGATCGACCAGGGCGGATGCTTCGAGGACTCGCGGCCGACCACCCACGCCGACCCGACCTACCGGGTGCACGACACGATCTTCTACTGCGTCGCGAACATGCCCGGCGCGGTGCCGCACACCTCGACCCGCGCGCTGACCAACGCCACGATGCCGCACGTGCTGCGCCTGGCCGACCAGGGCTGGCGGGCCGCGACCGAGGCCGACCCGCACCTGGCCGCGGGCCTGTCGACCCACGCCGGGACGCTGCTGTCGCACGAAGTCGCGCAGGCCCACGGGCTGCCGCACGGCACCGTCTGACCGGGAGCGGTTCGGCGGCGCAACACCATCGTGACCTTAAATCCGGACCCGGATTCGTGACGCAGGCCGCAATGCGGTCGTAGTTTCACCGGCCATGACGGTCACGAGCCGTGGTGGCGGCATGTTCCGCACCAAGACGGTCGAGCAATCCATCCGGGACACCGACGAGCCGGACACCCGGCTGAAAAAGGACCTCGGGACGATCGACCTGATCGTCTTCGGAGTCGCGGTGGTCATCGGCGCCGGCATCTTCACCCTGGCCGCCAGCACGGCCGGCAACATCGCGGGACCGGCGGTGTCGCTGTCGTTCGTGCTGGCGGCGGTCGCCTGCGGTCTGGCCGCGCTCTGCTATGCGGAGTTCGCCTCGACCGTGCCGGTCGCCGGCAGCGCCTACACCTTCTCCTACGCCACCCTGGGCGAGTTCATCGCCTGGATCATCGGCTGGGACCTGGTGCTGGAGTTCGCGGTCGGCTCGGCCTACGTCTCGAAGGGCTGGTCGGAGTACCTGGCCCAGACCCTCGGCCTGCTCGGCATCGAGGTGTCGACCTCGTTCGAGCTGGGGAGCTTCTTCTCCTTCGACTGGGGCGCGCTGCTGCTCGTCGTCGTCCTGGCGTTCCTGCTCTACCGCGGCACGAAGCTGTCCAGCCGGGTCAGCCTGGTGATCACCACGATCAAGGTCGCGATCGTGCTGTTCGTGATCATCCTGGGTGCGTTCTTCATCAACGCGGCGAACTACACCCCGTTCGTCCCGGAGCCCGCGCCCGGCAGCGTCGACACCGGCACCGGCATCCAGCAGTCGCTGCTGTCGTTCTTCGGGGGCGCCTCGTCGAGCGTCTTCGGTGTCTACGGGGTGTTCGCCGCCGCCGCAATCGTGTTCTTCGCCTTCATCGGCTTCGACGCCGTCGCCACGACCGCGGAGGAGACGAAGAACCCGTCCAAGGCGCTGCCGCGCGGCATCCTCGGCTCGCTCGCGATCGTCACCGTGCTCTACGTCGCCGTCGCGCTCGTGATCACCGGCATGGTGCCCTACACCGACCTGGCCACGAAGCCCGACGGCACCCGCGCCACGCTGGCCACCGCCTTCGCCTCGCTGGGCATCAACTGGGCGGCGACGATCATCGCCATCGGTGCGCTGCTCGGTCTCACCACGGTCGTCATGGTGCTGATGCTCGGCCAGATCCGCGTCATCTTCGCGATGTCGCGCGACGGGCTGCTGCCGACCGCGCTGGCGAAGACGAACCGCTTCGGCACCCCGGGGCGTGCCACCTGGCTGATCGGCGTCGTCATCGCCCTGGTCGCGACGTTCTTCCCGGCCCAGGACCTCGAGCAGATGGTCAACATCGGCACGCTGTTCGCGTTCGTGCTGGTCTCGATCGGCGTGGTGGTCCTGCGCCGGACCCGGCCGGACCTGCCGCGCGGCTTCCGCGCCCCGCTGGTGCCGCTCGTGCCGATCCTGGCCGTGCTCGCCTGCGTCTGGCTGATGCTGAACCTGTCGGTCGAGACCTGGCTGCGGTTCATCATCTGGATGGTCATCGGCGTGGTCGTGTACCTCGCCTACTCGCGGAAGAACTCGATCCTCGGTCGTCGCGAGCGCGGTGACCTGCCCGCCCAGGCGTCCTCCTCGGACTGACCCGACCCGCTCCACGACGGCGGCGCACCCGGACCGGGGGCGCCGCCGTTCCGCGTCAAACGGACTTTCCGTATCTTTCCCGCCATGACGGCCAGAAGCCCGAACAGTGGGATCTTTCGTACGAAATCGGTCGAGCAGGCGATCCGGGACACCGAGGAACCGGAGTTCCAGCTCAAGAAGGCCCTCGGCCCGGTCCAGCTGACGATCATGGGGATCGGTGTCCTGATCGGCACCGGCGTGTTCGTGCTGGCAGGGGAGGCGGCGGCGCTCTACTCGGGCCCCGCGGTGTCGCTCTCGTTCCTCATCAGCGGGATCGTGTGCGCGCTCGCGGCGCTCTGCTACGCCGAGTTCGCCTCCACCGTGCCGGTGGCGGGCAGCGCGTACACGTTCTCCTACGCCTCGATGGGTGAGTTCATCGCCTGGATGATCGGCTGGGACCTCGTCCTGGAGTTCACCCTCGGCGCGGCCACGGTGTCGAAGGGCTGGGGCGGCTACTTCGACACGGTGATGGCGAGCATCGGGCTCCCGGTGCCCGACGCCGTCTCGGCCGGACCCGGCGGCGGTGGGATCGTCGACCTGCCCGCGGTGTTCATCGCGCTGTTGATGATGGCCGTGCTGATCGTCGGCATCAAGCTGTCGGCCTGGGTCAACGCCACGGTCACCACGCTCAAGCTCGTGATCGTCGCCGGGATCATCGGCATCGGTGTCTTCTTCGTCTCGGGCGAGAACTGGATCCCGTTCGTCCCCGAGTCCCGGCCGGCCGACTACTCCACCGCGGCGGGCACCCCGCTGATCATGGACCTGTTCGGCATCGACACGGCGTTCGGCCTGACCGGCGTCTTCACCGCCGCCGCGCTGGTCTTCTTCGCCTACCTGGGCTTCGACATCGTCGCGACGCTGTCGGAGGAGGTGCGGGAGCCGCAGCGCACGATGCCGATCGGCATCATCGCCTCGCTGACCATCGCCACCCTGCTCTACATCATCGTGTCGCTGGTCTACACCGGGATCCTGCCCTACGAGCAGCTCGGGGTGGAGGCGCCGGCCGCGGCGGCGATGGCCGCGACCGGGCTGCCCGCGGCGGAGTTCATCATCTCCTTCGGCATCCTGATCGGCCTCACCGTCGTGATCATGACGCTGATGCTCGGCCAGACTCGCGTCGCGTTCGCGATGAGCCGCGACCGGCTGCTGCCGCCGTGGCTGGCCCGGGTGCACCCGCGGTTCCGCACCCCGTACCGGCTGACGATCATAACCGGCGTCTCGGCGGCCCTGATGGGCGGCTTCCTGGAGCTCACCGAGCTGGGCCAGCTGGTCAACATCGGCACCCTGGCCGCGTTCGTGCTCGTCTCGATCGGCGTGATCGTGCTCCGCAAGCGCCGCCCGGACCTGCCCCGCACGTTCAGGGTGCCGTTCATGCCGGTGCTGCCGATCGTGTCGGCGGTGGCCTGCTTCGGCGTGGCGCTGTTCCTGCCGGCCGACACCTGGATCCGGTTCTTCGGCTGGATGGCGCTGGGTGCGGTCCTGTACTTCGTCTACGGCCGTAGGCGCTCGCGGCTGGCCACCGGCCAGTCGCTGGCCGAGATCGCCGCCGAGTCCCGCGGACGCAAGGCCCCGCAGCAGTCCGAGCAGTAGTCGATCCGAGACACAGTCGATCAGTACCTGAGCGCTGTCCGGCCGGACCGCGGCAGCGCTCAGGTACTGCTGATCACGGGGTCGATCGTGGAGCCGGGGCACCCACCTCTCGGCCAGGTGCGCGTCGCAACCGATCTTCCCCGGACCACTCCCCGTGACCGCCCGGCCGCAGTACGCTCGCCCTCCATGACCGACGCGTCGCCGGACGACCCGCACACGCCTGCGGTCTGCCTCGACGTCGGCTCCTGCTGGACCAAGGCCGTGCTGGTGCTGCCCGACGGGACCCCGGCCGGGTTCGCCGAGCACCCCACCACCCCCGACGTGCTCACCGGGGTCGACGCGGCGGTCGCCGCCGCGGCGGCCGCCGCGGGCCGGCGCAGGCGTGCCGCGCCGCGGGTGCTGGCCTGCTCCTCGGCCGGCGGGGCTCTGCGCCTGGCCGTGGTCGGGGCCGAGACGTTGACCGCGACCGAGGCCGGGCACCGGGTCTGCCGCTCCGCGGGGGCCCGGGTGGTCGGGGTGCACCCCGGTCCGCTGGAGCCCGACGCGGTGCTGGAGCTGTCGAGCCGCCGTCCCGGCGCGGTGCTGCTGCTCGGCGGTGCCGACGGGGCCGACCCGGCGGTGCTGCTGCACAACGCGGGCAGGCTGGCCCGCACCCGCGGGCACTGGCCGGTGCTGCTCTCGGTCGGCGAGGACGCCCGCGCCGACGCGCTCGGCCTGCTGCTGGCCGGCGGGCGGGCCGTGACGACCTGCCCCAACGTCACGCCGCAGCCGGGCCGGATCGTCGCCGGACCCGCGCGGGACGCCGTCGCCGCGCTCTACGCCCGGCACGTCCTCGGGGCGGGCACCGGCCGGTTCGGCGCGCTGGTCCGCTCCGGCACGCACGCCGCCGTCGGCGACGGGGCCGGGGTGCTGGCCCGGCTGACCGGGAGCGGGGTGCTCGTCGTCGACGTCGGGTCGGCGACCACCGACGTGCACCGCCACGGCCCCGGGTCCGGTCCGGCGGCCGCGACCGTGGAGGGCGACCTCGGGGTGCGCGACGGCGCCGTCGGCGTCCTGACGGAGGCCCAGACCGAGGGCATCGTCGACCCGGTCGAGGCCGACCTGCTCGGCCCGGCCGTCGCCACGCTGCAGGAGTCGCGGGCCACCGTCCCCGCCGACCGGGGGGCGGCGGCCGAGGACCGCCGGCTGGCGGCGATCGCGGCGGTGGTCGCGCTGCGCAGGCACCTGCGCCACACCGGCGTCCTCGCCGACCCCGCGCAGCCCGAGCCCGCCCCGGTCACCCCCGTCGACGCAGGTGAGATCGGTCTCGTCGTCCTCACCGGTGGCGTGTTCCGCCAGCGCGACGCGGCCGGGCTGGCTGCGGCGGCCCGCACGGTGCGCCACGACGCCGTCCTGGCCCCGTTGCTGGCCCGGGCGGAGGTGCGGGTCGACAGCGAGTCCGTGCTGGCCCCGGCCGGGCTGCTGGCCGCCCACGGCCGCGAGGTCGCGGCGAGCGGGCTGCTCGCCGAGCACCTGACGGGCTGATCACGCATGAGTTGACACCCCCGCACCGGCTCGCGACCATGGAGGCCGCGACATCGCCGGGCGCCGAGAGGCGCTGCAGCGGCCGTGACCGTCACCGGTCCGTCCGCCACGCTCGGGCCCGGCCGGCACGGACGAGAAAGGGCGCCTGTCTCCGACGAGGAGGGAGGACGCCGTGCCCCGTGCACGTCGCTCCTCCTCGCCGTCGGACCGCACCCGTCGTGCCGACGAGTACGACTCGATCGCCTGAGGAGGCGCACCCACCCCATGACCGATCACCCGAAGCTGCAGCACGCCGGCGGCCTGGACTTCGCGATCGCCGACATCTCCGAGGCGGAGTACGGCCGCAAGGACATCCGGCTCGCCGAGAACGAGATGCCGGGCCTGATGGACCTGCGCCGGGAGTACGGCGAGTCGAAGCCGCTGTCGGGCGCCCGGATCGCCGGGTCCCTGCACATGACCACCCAGACCGCGGTCCTCATCGAGACCCTCGTCGCGCTCGGCGCCGACGTCCGCTGGGTGTCCTGCAACATCTTCTCCACCCAGGACTACGCGGCCGCCGCGACCGTCGTCGGCCCGCACGGCACCCCTGAGGAGCCCAAGGGCGTCCCGGTGTTCGCCTGGAAGGGCGAGTCGCTGGAGGACTACTGGTGGTGCACCGAGCAGCTGTTCAAGTTCCGTGACGCCGACGGCAACGTCGTCGGCCCGAACATGATCCTCGACGACGGTGGCGACGCCACCCTGCTCGTGCACAAGGGCGTCGAGTTCGAGAAGACCGGCGTCGTGCCGAGCTTCGCCGACGACGACCTGTCGGTCTCCGACGAGGAGCGGGTCGTGTTCGACACCCTGCGCCGCAGCCTCGCCGAGGACCCGCAGCGCTGGACGACGATCAACTCCGACATCCGCGGCGTCACCGAGGAGACCACCACCGGCGTCAACCGGCTGTACCAGCTGGCCGAGCGCGGCGAGCTGCTCTTCCCGGCGATCAACGTCAACGACTCGGTCACCAAGTCGAAGTTCGACAACAAGTACGGCATCCGCCACTCGCTGGTCGACGGCCTCAACCGGGCCACCGACGTGCTGCTCGGCGGCAAGGTCGCGGTCGTCGCGGCCTACGGCGACACCGGCAAGGGCTCGGTCGAGGCGCTCGCCGGCCAGGGCGCGCGCGTCATCGTCGCCGAGGTCGACCCGATCTGCGCGCTGCAGGCGCTGCTCGAGGGCCACGAGGTCAACACCCTCGAGAACGTCATCGAGAAGGCCGACATCGTGGTGACCGCGACGGGCAACAAGGACATCGTCACGGTCGACCTGATGAAGCGCATGAAGCACCAGGCGATCGTCGCCAACGTCGGTCACTTCGACAACGAGATCGACATGGCGGGCCTGTCCCGCGTCGAGGGCATCAAGAAGATCAACATCAAGCCCCAGGTCGACGAGTGGATCTTCCCGGACGGGCACTCCATCATCGTGCTGTCCGAGGGCCGGCTGATGAACCTGGGCAACGCGACCGGTCACCCGTCGTTCGTGATGTCCAACAGCTTCTCCAACCAGGTGATCGCCCAGATCGAGCTGTTCACCAAGCACGAGGAGTACAACAACGACGTCTACCGGCTGCCGAAGCACCTGGACGAGAAGGTCGCGCGGATCCACGTGCAGGCACTCGGTGGCGAGCTGACCAAGCTCAGCAAGGACCAGGCCGAGTACATCGGCGTGGACGTCGAGGGTCCGTACAAGCCCGAGCACTACCGGTACTGAGCGAGTAGCCCGCGGATCGCGCATCGGTACTGAGCGAGTAGCCCGCGGATCGCGCATCGGTACCGCGTTCTCCGTTCCGACGGCGCGGTGGCCCCTTCCCGGGCCGCCGCGCCGTCGGCGTACCAGGAGGTCACCGTCGAGATGACGATCGAGGCCGGGTCGGGTGACGGCTGGGTCCACTGCGCCCTGGGGCACCGGCACTGGGGCCTGTTCGGCGCGGCCGGGCTGCTCGTGCGGCACCGTGACGACGCCGACCCGGTGGGCGTCGACCGGGTGCTGCTGCAGCACCGGGCGTCCTGGAGCCACCACGGCGGCACCTGGGGGATCCCCGGCGGTGCCCGGGACCGGGGGGAGTCCGCGGTGCAGGCGGCGCTGCGCGAGGCGGCCGAGGAGAGCACGCTCGACGTCGCCGGGCTGGCACCGGTGCAGGAGTTCGTCGACGACCACGGTGGCTGGAGCTACACCACCGTCGTCGTGCGGACGCCGGACGCGCCGCCGGTCCGGGTGCGGGGCGCGGAGAGCACCGAGCTGCGCTGGGTGCGCACCGACCGGCTGGGCGAGCTGGAGCTGCACCCCGGTTTCGCGACGAGCTGGCCCACGGTCTCGACCCTCGGCGCCTGACCCCTACGCTCGACCGTCGTGGGGAGACTGGTGGTCGTCGAGGGGCTCGACGGCGCGGGCAAGCACACGTTCACCACGGCGCTGGTCGCCGAGCTGGGCGGGCACGGCGCCTCGGTCGCCACGCTGGCCTTCCCCCGGTACGACGACGACGTGCACGCGGAGCTGGCCCGCGACGCGCTCTACGGGCGGATGGGCGACCTGGCCTCCTCGGTGCACGCGATGGCCGTGCTGTTCGCACTCGACCGGCGGGCGGCAGCCCCCGGCCTGCGCGACGCGCTCGCCGCCCACGACGTGGTGCTCGTCGACCGCTACGTCGCCTCCAACGCGGCCTACAGCGCTGCCCGGCTCGGGCAGGACGCCGCGGGCGAGGTCGTCGGCTGGGTCCGGGCGCTGGAGATGGACCGGTTCGGCCTGCCGGTCCCGGACCACCAGCTGCTGCTCGCCCCGCCGCGCGAGGTCGCGGCCGAGCGCGCCCGGTCCCGGGCGGCCGCCGACCCCGCCCGCACCCGCGACTCCTACGAGAGCGACGACGGCCTGCAGGCCCGCACCGACGCCGTCTACCGGGCCCTCGCGGCCGGGTCGTGGCTGAGTCCGTGGACGGTGCTCCACGACCCCGCCGTCACCCCATCGGCGCTGGTTCCCGCCCTGCTGCACGGGGCCTGACCGGACGACTGGGATAGTGGGGTCCATGAAGTCGCGCGTACTGGTGGTCGACGACGACCCGGCCCTGGCCGAGATGCTCACCATCGTGCTGCGGGGCGAGGGGTTCGAGACAGCGGTCGTGTCCGACGGCACGCGGGCGCTGCCCGCCGTCCGGGACACCCAGCCGGACGTGGTGCTGCTCGACCTGATGCTGCCCGGCATGAACGGCATCGACGTGTGCCGGGCGATCCGGGCGGAGTCCGGCGTCCCGATCGTGATGCTGACGGCCAAGAGCGACACCGTCGACGTCGTGCTCGGCCTGGAGTCCGGTGCCGACGACTACGTCGTGAAGCCGTTCAAGCCCAAGGAGCTCGTCGCGCGGATCCGGGCCAGGGTCCGCCGCAACGACGCCGAGCCCGCCGAGCAGCTGTCCATCGGCGAGATCGACATCGACGTGCCCGCGCACCAGGTCACCCGGGAGGGCCGGCCGATCGCGCTGACCCCGCTGGAGTTCGACCTGCTCGTGGCGCTGGCCCGCAAGCCGCGCCAGGTGTTCACCCGCGAGGTCCTGCTCGAGCAGGTGTGGGGCTACCGGCACGCGGCGGACACCCGTCTGGTGAACGTGCACGTGCAGCGGCTCCGGTCGAAGGTCGAGCGCGACCCGGAGCGCCCCGAGGTGGTCCTGACCGTCCGCGGGGTGGGGTACAAGGCCGGGCCTCCGTGACCGGCGCGCCGTGGGTGGTGCACCGGCCGTGGTGACGCGCCGCCGCGGACTCCGTACCCGGCTGGCCCGGCTGCCCGGCGCCCGGCGGGTCGCCCGCGTGCTGGGCCCGCTGCGGGTGCAGGCGCACGAGCTGGGTGCGCTCACCGCCGCGGCCTGGCGGCGGTCGCTGCAGCTACGGGTGGTCACCTCGACGCTGGCGCTGTCGTCGGCGGTGGTGCTGGTGCTCGGTCTGGTGCTGCAGAGCGAGATCGCCGAACGGCTGCTGCAGAGCAAGCTCGACGCCGCGATCTCCCAGTCGGACGCGAACCGGCAGGTCCTGGAGGGGCAGCTGGCGAGCGTCGACCCGGACCGCGAGGGCGTGCAGGAGACCCTGGACAGCGCCCTGGAGCGGCTGACCGACACCACCGGTCCCGGGCGGGCCGGGTCGGCCGGGGAGTTCAGCGCCGCGTTGACCACGGGATCGGCGAACGGGCCGGAGGTGTCCGCGGGCGACGTCGGCCAGATCACCGCGCGCCAGCAGGACATCACCGCCCGCGGGTCGCTGGACAGCCTGAACCGCCAGTACACGACCGTCGACGGCGTCCCGAACCTCGTCATCGGGCAGAAGATCGCCACCGCGGGCCGGGAGATGCAGTTCTACCTGCTGTTCCCGCTCAACGGTGAGCAGCTGACGCTCGGGCTGGTGCAGAGCACGCTGATCGTCGGTGGGCTGGTGCTGCTGGTGCTGCTGGCCGCGATCGCCAGCCTCGTCACCCGGCAGGTCGTGCGTCCGATCCGGCACGCCGCCGACGTCGCCGAACGCTTCGCGGGGGGACACCTCGACGAGCGGATGGCGGTCCGCGGCGAGGACGAGGTCGCCCGGCTCGCCGAGTCCTACAACGAGATGGCGGGCAGCCTCGCCGCGCAGATCGCCCAGCTCGAGGAGTTCGGTGCGCTGCAGCGGCGGTTCACCTCCGACGTGAGCCACGAGCTGCGCACGCCGCTGACCACCGTGCGGATGGCCGCCGACGTCCTCTACGCCTCCCGCGACGAGCTGCTCCCGGCGCTGCGCCGCAGCTCCGAGCTGCTGGTCACCGAGCTGGACCGGTTCGAGGAGCTGCTCGCCGACCTGCTGGAGATCTCCCGGCTCGACGCCGGTGTGGCCGAGCTGGGTGCCGAACGGGTCGACCTGTCCGCGGTGGTGCGGCGGGCGACCGACGCGGTGCGCGGCATCGCCGCCGACGCCGGCACCGACCTCGTCCTGGACCTGCCGGCGGGCGAGCTGATCGAGGCCGACCCGCGCCGGGTGGAGCGCATCGTGCGCAACCTCGTCGCGAACGCGATCGACCACGGCGAGGGCCGCCCGGTGGAGGTGACGGTGGCCGGTGACCGCGCCGCGGTCGCCGTGGTCGTGCGCGACCACGGCGTCGGGCTGCGCCCCGGCGAGGCCGACCTGGTGTTCAACCGGTTCTGGCGGGCCGAGGAGTCGCGGGCCCGGCGCAGCGGCGGCACCGGGCTCGGGCTGTCGATCAGCATCGAGGACGCCCGGCTGCACGGCGGCTGGCTGCAGGCCTGGGGCGAGCCGGGCAACGGCTCGGCGTTCCGGCTGACCCTGCCGCGCGAGGTCGGCGGGCACATCACCGCCTCGCCGCTGCCGCTCGGCCCACCGGCCGCGGACGCCGGGGAACGGCGCAACGGCAGCTCGGTGCCGACCCCGCCGCAGGGGATCGGCCGCGAGCTGCGTGAGGAGGACCTGTGGCGGCTGCGGGCCGAGGAGCACGCGCCGATGCAGCCCGCCGAGCGCGCCATCATCGACCCGGGCGGCGACCGGTGACCGCCCGGCCCGCGTGGGCGGCCCTGGTCGTGGCGGTCGTCGCCGCCGTGGTCGCCGGGTGCGCGACGGTGCCCCAGCAGTCCGACGTGCAGGTGCTGCGCCAGGGCGAACAGGCGGCCGAGCACGACCTGAGCGGCCCGATCGAGGACGACGAGCCGCTCGGCCTGGTCCGCGGGTTCGTCTACCGTTCCGGCTCGCCCGACGACCGGCATGCACAGGCCCGCCGCTACCTGACGGCGTCGGCGTCGGGATGGGACGACGCGGCGTCGCTGACCGTCCTGGACGACCGGTTCGACACCGTGGTGTCCCCGGACGGCGGCACCCCGGGCCCGGACCGGATGACGGTGCGGGTGCGGGGCACCCGGTTGGGGACGGTCGGGCCCGGCGGGGCGTTCGAGTCCTCGCCGCAGCGGGTCGAGGTCGACGTCGGGGTCGTCCGGGAGGGCGAGCACTGGCGGATCGACCGGCCGCCGCCCGGGGTGATGGTCCGGCTGGCGGACTTCCGCCTGTACTACAGGGAACTGCAGGCCTGGTTCGTCGACCCGGTCCGCCGGATGTTGCTCCCCGACGGGCACTACATCCGCAGCGGGCGTCCCGGCGAGCTCGCGATGGACGCCGTCGACGTCCTGCTGCGCGGGCCGTCCACCGGCCTGGCCGGGGCCGCGGTGACGATGTTCCCGGCGACCGCCCGGATCCGGTCGGCCACCACCGACCCCGCGGCGGGTACCGCGTCGATCGACCTGACCGGGGTGTCGGGGCTGTCCGTGCAGGACCGGGAGCTGCTCGCCGCGCAGGTCGCGCAGACCCTCGGCGGGGTGGGCGTCCCGCGGGTGGAGCTGCTGGCCGACGGCGGACCACTGGTCCCCGGCAGGCCGACGGTGGCTGCCGCGGACCAGGCCGACCTCGTCGCCGGCCCGGGCCGGGCCCCCGCCTTCCCCTACGTCGTCGACGGGGGCCGGGTACACCAGCTCAGCGCGACCGGCGTCAGCGCGCCGGTCGCCGGGCAGGCCGGGAACGGCTCGTTCGACATCACCGAGGCCGCCGCGTCCGCGCGCAGCGGGCGGATCGCCGTCGTGTCCCGGGAGTCGACGGGCACCCAGCGGCTGCTCACCGGCCCGCTGGGCGGCGAGCTGACCGCCACCCCGGTGTCCGGAGCGGAGGTCCGCTCGCTGAGCTGGAACGGGCCGGGCGACGAGATCTGGGCGGTCGTGGACGGCAGGCTGCGCCGGGTCCTCGTCCCGCGGACCGGGCCACCGGTCGAGGGCGCGGTGGACGCGGGCAGGCTCGCGCCGCTGGGCCGGATCGGGGACATCGCGCTGGCGCGTGAGGGCGGCCGGATCGCCGTCGTCGCCGACGGTGCGCTGCTCGTCGGCCCGATCGTCCCGCTGGAGGCCGGCGAGGTCGCCGTCGGGCCGCTGCGCCGGCTGCGCCCCGGCGACCTCGACGACGTGGTGTCGGTCGACTGGCACTCGGCGGACCGGATCGTGGTCGCCTCCGACTCCGACCGCCCCATGTCCGAGGTGAGCGCCGACGGGCTCCGTCTGGACCAGATCCCCGGGACGAACCTGACCGCGCCGCTGAGGGCACTGGCCGCCGCCGAGGGGCGCCCGCTGTACGTGACCGACCGGACCGGCCTGTGGAGCTACACCGGCAGCGAGTTCGACGCCTGGCAGCAGGTGGGCGGGACCGGGGCGGCCACCCAGCCGTTCTACCCCGGCTGACGCCGTCCCGGTGACCGGACCGCCGGCCTGTGGACAACTCCGGAGCATGTGGACAACCTGCCTCCGGCGGGCTCCGGCGGAGCCGCGGTGACGGTGCCCGGGGCGAGTATCGGTGCCGTGAACCCCACCCGAGCCCCGTCCCCGGCCACCGCCCTGCTGGACCTCCTGCTGCCCCGGACCTGCGGCGGCTGCGGTGCCGGGCCGCCCGGTGGCGGGGGCTGGTGCCCGGCCTGCGCGCAGGACACCCCGGGCCCGGTGCCGGTCCGGGTACCTCGCGCCGGCCGGGTCGCGGCGGCCGGGCGCTACCGCGGGCCGCTGCGCCGGGCGGTGCTGGCCTACAAGGAACGCGGCCGGCGGGACCTGGCGCCGGACCTGGCCCGGCTGCTGGTCGGCCCGGTGTCGGCGGTGCTCGCGCCGCGGGCCGACGGGACGCCGGACCCGACCGCGGTGCGCCTGGTGCCCGTCCCGTCCCGGCCGTCGGCGGCCCGGGTCCGCGGCGGCGACCACGTGGTGTGGCTGTGCCGGGCGCTGGCGCCGCTGCTGACCGCGGCCGGGCTACCGGCCCGCACCGACGCGGTCCTGGCCCTGCACCGCCGCGCCCGGGACTCGGTGGGGCTCGACGGCGCGGGCCGGGCGGCGAACCTGGCCTCGGCGCTGCACTCGGCCCGCGGCCGCGAGCCGGTTCCGGCGGCCCCGGGGGAGGCGGTGCTGCTGGTCGACGATGTCGTGACCTCCGGGGCGACGCTGCGCGCCTGCGGGGCCGTGCTCGCCGGGTGCGGGCTGCCCGCGGTGGGCGCCGTGGTGCTCGCCGACGCCTCGGCGAGGCGACGTCGACCGGACCACTGATGGTGACGGCTATCACATAAGGCGGCGGTCGCGGGCCGATCCCGCCGGGGGTCCACTGTGGTCGTCGGGCGCGCGATCGGGAGGTGGGTGCGCCAGTCCGGGGCGGTGGGTCACCCGGGTGCCGCGGGGTCGTCGCACACCGCGTCCGTCGGCACCAGGGTGTCCACCCGACGGGTCGGCGAACGACCTGTCCCGGAGGCAGATTTCCCGATAACGTCGGCCGAACTCCGACCGCTACCACATCAGGAGGAACGACCGCGAGCCCACCCCCTGGGGCCGTCGTCGGGTCCCGGGTTCAGCACGACTGAAGCGAGGGATGTTCGAGTGGAGATCGTCGTCACCGGCCGCAACGTCGAGGTGCCGGAGCACTTCCGTGGCCTGGTCCAGGACAAGTTGAGCCGCCTGGAGCGCCACGACCACAAGATCGTCGGAATGGAGGTGGAGCTCTTCCACGAGCCGAACCGCCGTCAGCAGAAGTCCTGCCAGCGCGTCGAGATCACCGGACGTGGCGGCTGCGGAGCGGTCGCCCGCGCCGAGGCCTCCGCCGCCGACTTCTACGCCGCACTCGACCTGGCCGTCGGCAAGCTCGCCGAACGGCTGCGCCGCTCCCACGACCGTCGCAAGCCCAGCCGCCGCGACCGCGTCGCCGCCTCCCGCGCCGCCGCCGACGCCTCGGCCGTCGCGCTGATGGAAGCGGCCCCTCCCATGACCGACACCATTCCCGCACCGCGCAGCCACGACGAGTCCCTGACCGACGACGAGCTGGCCCGCCTCGAGGAGCAGTGGGAGGCCGAGTACCGGCCCGGCCGCATCGTCCGCGAGAAGTCCCACCCGGCCACGCCGATGAGCGTCGACGAGGCGCTGTCGCGGATGGAGCTCGTCGGCCACGACTTCTACATGTTCTCCTGCAGCGAGACCGGCCGTGCCTCGGTCGTCTACCGCCGCCGCGGCTACGACTACGGCGTGATCCGGCTCGACGGCTGAGCACCCGCGCCCGACGGTGCCCCGTACCGCGGCGGGAAGCGCCTCCCCGCCGCGGCGCGGGCCATCGCCCGGGTGCCCGTACCATGGTCGGCGGGGTCGGTCCGCCGTGCGGCGCCGGCGCCGCGCCGGTGCCGTCCGAGGCGCCGGGACGCGGCGCGGAGACCGTGGTGGGAGGCCCCGTGTCCTGACCGCGACGTGAATGAGGTCGGCAGTGCCCTTCCTGAGTCGACTCCTCCGGGCCGGCGAGACCAAGCTGGTGAAGCGGCTCGCGAAGATCGCCGCGCACATCGACGGACTGGAGCCCGAGTTCGAGGGCCTCACCGACACCCAGCTGCGCGCCAAGACCGACGAGTTCCGTCGTCGCCACGCCGACGGCGAGTCGCTCGACGACCTGCTGCCCGAGGCCTTCGCCACGGTGCGCGAGGCCGCACAGCGCACGCTGGGCCAGCGCCCGTTCACCGTGCAGCTGATGGGTGCCGGCGCACTGCACATGGGCAACGTGGCCGAGATGGGCACCGGTGAGGGCAAGACCCTGACCTCGACGCTGGCCGTCTACCTCAACGCACTGCCCGGCGACGGCGTGCACGTGGTCACCACGAACGACTACCTCGCCAAGCGCGACTCCGAGACCATGGGCCGCATCCACCGCTGGCTGGGTCTCACCGTCGGCGTGATCCTGTCGGAGATGACCCCGGCGCAGCGCCGCGAGCAGTACGCCTGCGACGTCACCTACGGCACGAACAACGAGTTCGGCTTCGATTACCTGCGCGACAACATGGCGTGGAACACCGCCGACATGGTCCAGCGCGGGCACAACTTCGCCATCGTCGACGAGGCGGACTCGATCCTCATCGACGAGGCCCGCACCCCGCTGATCATCTCCGGTCCGGCCGAGCAGAGTGCCCGCTGGTACCAGGAGTTCGCGCGCCTCGCGCCGATGCTGTCCAAGGACATCCACTACGAGGTCGACGAGCGCAAGCGCACCGTCGGCATCACCGAGGAGGGTGTCGCGCTGATCGAGGACCAGCTCGGCATCGACAACCTCTACGAGTCCGCGAACACCCCGCTGGTCGGCTACCTCAACAACGCGGTCAAGGCCAAGGAGCTGTTCAAGAAGGACAAGGACTACATCGTCAACGACGGTGAGGTCCTGATCGTCGACGAGTTCACCGGCCGGGTGCTCGCCGGTCGTCGCTACAACGAGGGCATGCACCAGGCGATCGAGGCCAAGGAAGGCGTCGAGATCAAGCCGGAGAACCAGACCCTGGCGACGATCACGCTGCAGAACTTCTTCCGGCTCTACGACAAGCTCGCCGGCATGACCGGTACGGCCCAGACCGAGGCCGCCGAGCTGCACGAGATCTACAAGATGTCGGTCGTCTCGATCCCGCCGAACCGCCCGCGGGTGCGCGTCGACCAGTCCGACCTGATCTACAAGACCGAGCCCGCGAAGTTCGAGGCGGTCGCCGACGACATCGCCGAGAAGCACGAGAAGGGCCAGCCGGTCCTGATCGGCACGACGAGCGTCGAGAAGTCCGAGTACCTGTCGAAGCTGCTGCTGCGCCGCGGCGTGCCGCACGAGGTGCTCAACGCCAAGAACCACGCGCGTGAGGCGCAGATCATCGCCCAGGCCGGGCACGCGGGTGCCGTCACCGTCGCGACGAACATGGCCGGTCGCGGCACCGACATCATGCTCGGTGGCAACCCCGAGTTCCTCGCCGACCTGGAGCTGCGCAGCCAGGGGCTGGACCCGGTCGAGACCCGTGAGCAGTACGAGGCCGCGTGGGACGCGGTCCTCGACCGCATGCGCAAGCAGGTCAAGGCCGAGGCCGACGAGGTCCGCGCCGCGGGCGGTCTCTACGTGCTCGGCACCGAGCGCCACGAGTCCCGGCGCATCGACAACCAGCTGCGCGGCCGCTCCGGCCGCCAGGGCGACCCGGGCGAGTCCCGCTTCTACCTGTCCCTGGGCGACGAGCTGATGCGCCGCTTCAACGGCCAGGTCGTCGAGTCGATCATGAACCGGTTCAACCTGCCGGACGACGTGCCGATCGAGGCGGGGATGGTCACCCGCGCGATCCGCAGCGCGCAGACCCAGGTCGAGCAGCAGAACTTCGAGATCCGCAAGAACGTCCTCAAGTACGACGAGGTCCTCAACCAGCAGCGCAAGGTCATCTACGACGAGCGCCGCCGGGTCCTCGACGGCGAGGACGTGCAGCGCCAGACCCGCAACATGCTCGAGGACGTGATCCACGCCTACGTCGTCGGGGCCACCGCCGAGGGCTACTCCGAGGACTGGGACCTCGAGAAGCTGTGGACGGCGGTCAAGGGTCTGTACCCGATCCAGCTCGACTGGCGCACCGTCGCCGAGGACATCGACGACCTGTCGGCCGAGGAGCTCGAGCGGGTCATCCTCGCCGACGCCGAGGCCGCCTACGCCCGGCGTGAGGCCGAGATCGACGCGCTCATCGGCCCGCAGGGCGGCATGCGCGAGCTCGAGCGCCAGGTCCTGATGCAGGTCATCGACCGCAAGTGGCGCGAGCACCTCTACGAGATGGACTACCTCAAGGAGGGCATCGGGCTGCGGGCGATGGCCCAGCGCGACCCGGTGATCGAGTACCAGCGCGAGGGATTCGACATGTTCTCCGCGATGCTCGAGGGCATCAAGGAGGAGACGATCGGGCACCTGTTCAACGTCGTCGTCCAGGTGCAGCAGCCGGCCGCGCCCGTCCAGGAGGCCGAGCCGGAGACGACCGAGATCCCGGTCGTGCGCCGGGTCCCGGCCGAGGACCCCGCCGAGTCCACCGTGGTCCTGCCGAACCTGTTCCGCACCAGCCCGCCGCAGAACCTGCAGTACAGCGGTCCGGGTGAGGACGGCGGGGTCGCGCGTCGCGGTGACGGCGGAGCGGCCGCCCCGGGAACCGGTCGTACCGGCCGCCGCCAGGTGCCGGCCCGCGGCAACGGGGCCTCCCCGAACGGCGACGAGGGCGTCAACCGCGCCGAGCGGCGTCGCGCGGAGAAGGCCCGCCGGCGGCGCTGAGACCGTGCGCCGTCCGGCGGACCTCGCACGGGCGGGCATCCCGCGCGGGTCTCACACGAGCCGGACGGCGGTGGCGAGCCACCGGCCGTCCGGTGTGCGGTCGAGCCGCAGCGCCAGGGCACGTACCCGCCCGGCGACGGTGACGGTCGCGCAGACCTCGGCCACGTCCGGCCGGGGCAGGCCCACGTGCACCCGCGGCACCCGGCGCGCGGTCGGTCCGCCCGGACGCCCGCAGCCGGGGGCACCGGCCCGTCCACCGGCGCCCGAGAGGCCACGGGACCGGTGGCCCGAGTGCACGAACCGGGCCGCGGTCAGGTAGCGACGCACCGCCGGGGTGGTGACGGCCGCGACCCCCTCCGGCGGGCGACGCCCGGCGAGCACCTCGGTCAGCAGCCGGATGATCCCGGTGGCCGGGGCCCGTACCCGGGCGAGGTCGGCCGGGGAGACGTCCTCGGGCACCGTCGGCACCGGGGAGGGGCGGACCGCCTCGCGCGGTGCGGGCGCCGGTCCGGAGGACATCCGGAAGCCACCGGGCAGCACGACGACGACCCCCGGCGCGAGCGGTTCGGGCACGTCGGCGGGCGTGCGGGCCAGGAGCGGTGGAGGTCCGGACGGCAGGGCCGGCGCCGGCTCCTCGGCGGCCCCGGGGCGGGCGGTGTCGGTCGTCGTCGTGGTCACGGCGTCAGACTGCGGCGCGCCCCGACACCACGGCGGGAACCGGCCCGCGTCCGCCACCGGACCGTCCGGCTCCGCATGATCCGGCTCCGCACGATCCGGACCAGCGTGATCCGGCGGGTGGGTCGGGCCGCGCCTGATCCGTCGGTGTGGGTGCGGCCGTGCGTGGCCCACCACGGCGACGCCGGGCGGTGTTCACGAACGCGACCGGCTCCGCCCGACCGCGCCCGCCGGGCCCGGCCCCGTCCTACCCTCCCGCGATGCCTGCACCCCGCCCACCGGGACGGATCGATCTCACCCCGCCCCGTCTCGTCGCCGCGCCCGATCCAATGGAGGGCCCCGCGGAGTCGCTGGCCGACCTCGTCGTCCGGGCCGGGGCGGCGGTGCTCGCCGAACGTCGCCGGCGGACCGGATCGCACGGCCTCGGCGTCACCGGGTTCGCCGTCCTCGACGTGCTGCAGCGGTGCGGCGGGCTCGCCCAGCGCGAGCTCGCGGCCCGGGTCGGGGTCGCCCCGACCAGCCTGACCCCGGTCGTCGACGCGCTGGAGGCGGCCGGATCGGTGGCCCGCCGCGGCGACCCGGCCGACCGGCGGGTCCGGCTCGTCGCGCTCACCGACGCCGGACGGGACCGGTGGCGCGCCGCCCGTCCGGACGGTCGCGGGCCGTGGCTGCGGGAACCACCGGACGGACTCGACGCCGCCGTCCGCGACTATCTGGTCGCGGTGATCGTCGACCTGGAGCAGGATCGGTCCGACGCGACGTGATCGGCAGGGGAGTGCGATGGGGCGGACCGCGGTCGAGGTGGTCGACCTGGTGAAGCGGTATCCGAAGGCGAAGGGCAACGCCGTCGACGGCCTGTCGTTCTCGGTGGCCGAGGGCGAGGTGTTCGGGCTGCTCGGCCCCAACGGCGCCGGGAAGACCACGACCGTCGGCGTGCTCACGACCCGCGTGGTGCCGACCTCGGGCACGGCCCGGGTCGCCGGTCTCGACGTGCGCGCCGACGCCGTCGCCGTCTGCGCGAAGCTGGCCGTCGTCCCGCAGCGCCAGAACCTGGACCGGTCCCTCGGCGTCCGCGACAACCTGATCTTCCACGCCGCCTACCACGGTGTCGGTCGGGTCGAGCGCAACCGCCGCGCCGACGAGCTGCTGGAGCGGATGGGGCTGACCGACAAGGCGAAGGCGGTCGCCGACGACCTCTCCGGCGGTCAGGCCCAACGCGTCATGATCGCCCGCGGACTCATGCACCGGCCGGAGGTGCTGTTCCTCGACGAGCCCTCCACCGGCCTGGACCCGCAGGCTCGGCTGTTCGTCCACGACCAGATCGGTGGCCTGCGCGCCGAGGGCGTGACCGTCGTGCTGACCACCCACGACATGGACGAGGCGCACAAGCTGTCGGACCGGATCGGGATCGTCGACCACGGCAGGCTGCTCGCCCTGGACACCCCGGACGCGCTGGTCCGGTCGCTGCCGGGGAGCGCGACGGTGGAGATCGTCGCCGACCACGGCCCCGGTGCGGCGGAGACGCTGCGGGCGGCGCTGGCCGGGCTGGGCGGTGTCGCCCGCGCCGAGACCCCGCCGGGCCGCGGTCCGGGGGAGAGCGGCACCGCGACGGCGTTCCGGCTGTCGGTCACCGGGGAGCCGGCGGCGTTGCTCGCACCGGCCGTCGACCTGCTCGGCAGGCACGGTGCCACGGTCCGCGACGTCAGCCTGGGGCAGGCGACGCTGGAGGACGTGTTCATCGACCTGACCGGGAGGGACCTCCGATGACCGGGCGCGCCTTCCTGGCGGTGCTGCGTCGCGACCTGTTCGTCACCGGTCGGGAGCTGCCGTCGTTCCTCGCCCAGACGCTGGTGCAGCCGTTCTTCTTCCTGCTGGTGTTCGTCGTGGTCCTCGGCCGCGGCGGCTTCGTCGCGCCCGAGTACGGGCAGATCATGCTGCCGGGTCTGATCGCGCTGAACGCGATGTTCGGCGCCCTGCAGGCGGTGACGCTGCCGCTGGTGTTCGAGCTGTCCTGGACCCGGGAGATCGACGACCGGCTGCTCGCGCCGATGCCGGTGTGGGCCGTCGCCGTCGAGAAGATCGTCTTTGCGGGGCTGCGCGGCCTGCTGGCCAGCCTGCTGATGGTGCCCATCGGCTTCCTGATGATCGACATCCGGTGGCCGGTCGACGGGCTGGCGCCCGCGCTGCTGATGGTGGTGCTCGGGAGCCTGCTCGGTGCGGCGATGGGGCTGACCATCGGCACCGCGGTGCCGCCGCGGCGGATCAACATCCTGTTCGCGGTGATCTTCACGCCGCTGCTGTTCACCGGCTCGGTGCAGTACCCGTGGCTCACGCTGGCGGACCTGCGCTGGTTCCAGGTGCTGTCGGCGCTCAACCCGCTGACCTACGTCAGCGAGGGGATCCGCGCGTCGCTGGTGCCGCAGGTCCCGCACATCCCGCTGTGGGTGTGCGTGCTCGTCCCGATGGCGGCGATCGTGCTGTTCACCCTGCTGGGGATCCGCGGCTTCCTGCGCCGCGCGCTGGACTGAGCCGCGGCGGTCGAGCGGCGGAGCGGCGGCACTGAGCCGCGGCGGTCGAGCGGCGGAGCGACAGCACTGAGCGAGGGCCCCGGGCGGCCGCGACACTCGGTACCGTCGGTCGGGTGGCGGACACCCGGCCCCTGCGCGGCCTGATCGTCGACTACGGCGGTGTCCTCGACGACCCCGCCGACGGTGCCCTGCTGCTCGCCTACGCCCGTCGCGCCGCGGCGGCGGGGATCCGCACCGCGCTGTTCTCCGGCGCGCACGCGGTGCCCGACGAGGTCGCCGCGGCGTTCGGCACGGTGCTGCTCGGCGCGGTCCGCGGTGCCCGGAAGCCGAGTCCCGACTCCTTCGCCGCCGTCGCGGCGGAGCTGGGCCTGCCCGCGGGGGACTGCGTCGTCGTCGACGACATGGGGGCGTGTGTGCGCGGCGCCGCCGCTGCCGGGGCGGTCGGGGTGCGGCACACCGGCGCCCAGACCACCCTCGGCGAGCTGGAGGTCCTGCTCGGGGTCCCCGCCCGGGGCTGAGCCGCCCGGGACCGGGCCGGCCGGGGCGCGACGTGCGGAGGCGCCGCCCGCGGTGAGCGGACGGCGCCTCGTGGGCGGCCCGGCGGTCGGCCGGGTCGGTCGTGCTCTGCTTACTGCTGCGGAGCCCTACTGCTGCGGAGGCGGCGGCGGGGCCTCACCCGGCGCGGGCGGCGGCGGGGCCTGCCCGTCCGGGCCCGGCTGCTGGGCGGTGGTGTCGCCGGTGCCGGTCTTCTCCCGGGCGAACTTCGTCGCCGCGTCGATCTGGCCGTCGTGACCGGCGTACTTCTGCTTCGCCGCGTCACCGGCCTTGTTCAGCGCCTGGTCGACCTTGTCGTCGTGCTGGCCGAGCAGTTCCTTGGCCTTGTCCAGGAAACCCATGCGCCCCATGCTGGCCCGGTCAGCGCCGGGGCGCAGCGCCGGGGCGTCGCTCGTTCGGGTGGTGGTGGCCGCTGGTCGACGAGCGGAGCCGTGCGTGCTCCGGGCGGAGGTCGTCGACCCGGGTGACGCCGAGCAGCTGCATCGTGCGCTCCACCTCGGCCCGCAGGATCTCCACGGCGCGCGCCACCCCGGCCTCGCCCCCGGCCATCAGCCCGTACAGGTAGGCGCGGCCGACCAGCGCCGCGCGGGCGCCGAGCGCGACCGCCGCGACGACGTCGCCGCCGTGGGTGATCCCGGTGTCCACCAGGACCTCCGCGTCGTCGCCCAGCTCCTGCACCACCGGCTCGATGAGCTCGGCGGGCACCGGGGCGCGGTCCAGCTGGCGCCCGCCGTGGTTGGACAGCAGCACGCCGTCGGCGCCCGCGTCGGTGACGCGGCGGGCGTCGGTGACCGACTGGACGCCCTTGACCACCAGCTTCCCGGGCCAGGCGCCGCGCAGCCACGTGACGTCGTCGAGGGTCAGGGCCGGGTCGAACACCCGGTTGATCACCTCGTACGGGCTGCCGCCGCCCGCGGCGAGCGACTCGAACGTCAGTGGCTCAGTGGTGAGCAGGTCGAACCACCAGCGGGGGTGCCGGGCGCCGTCGACGAGGGTCCGCAGCGACAGCGCGGGCGGAATGGACAGGCCGTTGCGGGCGTCGCGGCGCCGGTTGCCGCCGACCGGGGTGTCCACGGTGAGCAGCAGCGTGTCGTAGCCGGCCTCCCGTGCCCGGGAGACGAGCTCGTGGGCGACCGAGCGGTCGCGCCACAGGTAGAGCTGGAACCAGTGCCGCCCGCCGCGCCCTGCCTGCGCGACGCCCTCGATCGTCGTGGAGCCCATGGTCGAGAGGGCGTAGGGGATCCCGGCCCGGGCGGCGACGGCGGCGACCGCGCGCTCGCCCTCGGTGTGCATCATGCGGGTGAAGCCGGTCGGGGCCAGCGCGAACGGCAGCGACGAGCGCCCGCCGAGGACGTCCCGGCCGGTGTCCACCCGGGAGACGTCGGTGAGCACGGTCGGCGAGAACTCCACCGAGGCCCACACCTCACGGGCCCGGCGCAGGCTCACCTCGTCCTCGGCCGCCCCGTCGGTGTAGTCGAACACCGCCCGCGGCGCCCGCCGCCGGGCCAGCTCGCGCAGGTCCCCGATGCGCGACGCGCGGGCCAGCCGGGCCGCCGTGCGGTCCAGGGTGAACGGGGCGGGCTGCAGCAGCGGCGCGAGCTCGGACGGGCGGGGAATGCGACGGCGCACCATCGCCCCGACACTAGGTGACCACTCAGCGTCGGCGCAGCAGCTCGTAGGCGGCGACGGCACCGGCGGAGGCGACGTTGAGCGACTCGACCCCGCCGTACATCGGCAGCGAGAGGATCCCGTCGAGCCGGGAGCGGACGTCCTCGGTCAGGCCGTCGGTCTCGTTGCCCAGCACCAGGGCGACCCGGGGTGGGAGCGACGCCTCCAGCAGCGAGTCGCCGCCGGCGTCGAGCCCGAACACGCCGAACCCGGCCGCGTGCATGAGGTCGACGCCCTCGGCGGCGGTGGCGCAGCGCAGCACGGGCGCGGCGAACGCCACCCCGGCCGATGCCTTGATCACCAGCGGGTCGATGGCGGGCACCCCGCGGCGGGGCAGGAGCACGCCGTCCAGACCGGCGGCCGTCGCGCTGCGCAGGATCATCCCGACGTTCGACGGGTTGGTGACGGCGTCGAGGACCAGCACCGACGCCGGCCGCCGGGTGCCCAGATCGGACAGGAAGTGCTCCAGCGGCGACATCCGCGGGGCGACGACGTCGGCCAGCACACCCTGGTCGTGGCGCCCGTTGCCGGCCAGCACCTTCACCCGCTGCGCGGTCGCGCGCTGCACCGGCACCCCGCGGTCACGGGCGGCCGCGGTGATCTCGCGCTCGCCGCCACCGCGCACCGTGTCGGCCAGCACGACCTTGTCGACCTCCAGGTCGGGGTCGGCCAGTGCCTCCAGGACGGGCTTGCGGCCGTAGACCGTGATGAACCGGTCCTTCGGGGAGACCGCACCTGCATCGCTCACGGGGAGAAGCGTCGCACGTAGGATCGCGGCCATGCCGTCCCGGCTCTCCGCACTCGACGCGTCCTTCCTGTACCTGGAGGAGGCGACCACCCCGATGCACGTCGGCGGGGTCGCCGTCTTCGAGCGCGCGGACGACGGGTTCGACTACGACCGCCTGGTCGAGCTGATCGAGCAGCGGATCGCGCTGGTGCCGCGCTACCGGCAGAAGGTGCGCCACGTCCCGGTCAACCTCGCGCGTCCGGTGTGGGTGGACGACCCGGAGTTCGACATCGCCTACCACGTGCGGCGCTCCGCGCTGCCCCGTCCGGGCAGCGAGGACCAGCTGACCGACCTGGTCGGACGGCTGATGTCCCGGCCGCTGGACCACACCCGTCCGCTGTGGGAGATGTACCTCATCGAGGGTCTCGGCCCCGCCGGGGACGGCGGCACCGGCCGGGTCGCGATCCTCACCAAGACCCACCAGGCGATGGTCGACGGGATCTCCGCGATCGACATCGGCCAGGTCATCCTCGACGTCTCCGCCGAGCCACGGGCCACCCCGGACGAGCTGTGGATGCCGCGCCCGGAGCCGACCGACGGGCAGCTGGTGCTCGACGCGATCTCCGAGGCCGTCACCCGCCCCACCGAGATCGTGGACAACGTCCGGGTCGCCGCGGGGGACGCGCTGGCCACCGTCGGCAAGCTCGCCGGGGCCGCGGGCAAGGTCCTGAACATGGCCCGGACCGCGGGTCGTCGCGCGCCAGGGCTGCCGCTGAACGCCGAGATCTCCACCCAGCGCCGGTTCGCGCTGGCCCGCACCGACCTGGAGGACTACCGCAAGGTCCGCGCCGCCTACGGCTGCGACGTCAACGACGTGGTGCTCGCCGTGATCGCCGGTGCCCTGCGGACCTGGCTGATGTCACGCGGCGAGCCGGTCGCCGGGTCGTCGTCGGTGCGGGCGCTGGTGCCGTTGTCGGTGCGCGGCGAGGGCGACGTGCCCAGCTCGGCGGCCGGCGGGTCGCTCGGGAACCGGGTGGCCTCGTTCCTGGTGGACCTGCCGGTCGGCGAGCCGAGCCCGCTGGTGCGGCTGCACCAGGTCACCCACCAGATGCGCGAGCACACCGACACCGGCGACGCCGTCGGTGCCGACACCCTGGTCCGGATCGGCGGGTTCGCCCCGCCGACGCTGCACGCCGTCGGTGCCCGCGCCGCGAACGGGATGGCGCGGCACTTCTTCAACCTGGTCGTCACCAACGTCCCCGGGCCGCAGTTCCCGCTCTACGCGGCCGGGGCGCGGATGCTGGAGATGTTCCCGGTGGTCCCGCTGGCGAAGGGTCAGGCCGTCTCCATCGGCCTGACCAGCTACGACGGCGGTGTCTACTACGGCCTGAACGGGGACCGGGACGCCATGGGCGACCTGGACGTACTGGCCGGGATGGTGGACGAGTCGCTCGAGGAGCTCCTCGAGACACTGCGACAGTCGGGGTGAGCCCCGTCAGAGGAGAGCACCGTTGAGGATCTACCTCCCCGCAACCTGGCCGATGCTGGCCCGCGCCGTGAAGACCGGGAACTTCGAGCCGCTCGGCGGCACCGCTTTCGCGCTCACCCCGAAGCTGCGCGAGTCCTACACCGCGGGTGACGACGAGGAGCTCGAGTACGCCGCGATGAACGAGGCGGCGCGGGCGTCGCTGCGGCTGCTCTCGGTCGAGTTCGGCCTGGGCGAGAACGACACCCCCGCCCGCCGGGTCGTGGTGTCCGCCGACACCGACGACGTCACCCTGCGCCCCGACCTCGACGACGGCGCGGTCCGGGTGACCGGCCCGGTGCCGCTGTCGAAGATCGCCGCCGTGCACGTCGACCTGCCGGAGGCCGAGCACGCCGTCCGGGAGGCGGCCGGTGCGGTCGACAAGGCCGACCTGGGCGACATGGACGCCGAGTTCCTCGTCGGCGAGGCCGAGGACCACGAGCTGGCCTGGTACGACGGCACCGAGCTGCCGTTCCTGGTCGAGCTGGGCTGAGTCCTCCGGGTCCTCCGAGTCCTCAGCCTGCGGGTGCGGGTCGGGTGGAGGAGCGCACCACCAGCTCGGGGGAGAACACGACGCTGCGCTGCTCGCCGCCGAGCAGCAGCTGCGCGGCCTCGACCCCGAGCCGGCGCGCTGGCTGGGCGACGGTCGTGAGCGGGACGCTCGCGGTCTCGGCGAAGGAGATGTCGTCGTAGCCGACGACCGACAGCTCGTCCGGGACGGCGACGCCGCGGCGCACGCAGGCGTTGAGCACCCCGATGGCCAGCAGGTCGTTGGCACAGAACACCGCGGTCGGGCGCGTCGCGGCCGGCAGCGCGAGCAGGTCGTCCAGGACGCGCGCACCGGTCCGGATGGTGAGCTCGTCGACGTCGATCACGTGCACCGGCTCGCGGCCGCGGAACGCCGACCGCAACCCGTGCAGCCGGTCGACGACCTGGCGCAACCCCGACGGACCACCGGCGAAGGCGATGCGTTCGTGCCGGGTGTCGCTGAGCAGCTCCCCGACCAGGGCGCCACCTCGGACGTCGTCGACGGCGACCGAGGCGAACCCCGACCCCGAGGGCACCCGGTCGACGAACACCACCGGCGGGCGGGACCGGCGTGACGCGAGCTGGGCGGCGCCGGCGACCTCGTGCACCGGGGAGAGCAGGATGCCGCCGACCTGCTGCTGCAGGAGCCGGTCGAGGTGGCGGGCCTCCCGCGCGGGGTCGCCGGCGCTGTTGCAGACCACCACCTGCGCGTGATGGGCCTCGGCGACCTCCTCCGCGCCCTCGACGATCTCGCCGAAGAACGGGTTGGTGACGTCGAGGACGACGACGGCCACGGTGCGGCTCATCCCGGCGCGCAGCTGCCGGGCCGGCTCGCTGCGCACGAACCCGAGCTCCTCGATGGCCCGCTCGACCCGTGCCCGGCGCTCCGCGCCGACCCGCTCGGGCCGGTTCAGGACGTTGCTGACCGTGCCGAGCGAGACGCCGGCCAGACGCGCGACGTCCTTGATGCTGGCCACGGACCACCCTCCGGCCGACCTGGGGTACCCGCCCACGGTAGCCGTCGTGCACGGTGACCCTCCGCACCCACCGGGGCGAGAAGGGTCACCGTGCACGGGCAGCGGTCCCGACCCGGGGGCCGCGGCCGACCTCACGGAACTCACGGCCGCACGGCTCCGGGCCGCAGGCGAGCCCACCGGCCCGGAGCGGGCCCGGTCACGCGCCGGGGGATCCGGCGCGGTCCGTGGCGGGCCGGGCGACGGTGTCGGAGAGGACCTCGCCGTAGCGCTCGATCTCGAGCTGGGTCAGCGTCTTCCCGCGGGTGTCGGGCGACCAGACCGCGCCGACCACCAGCGACAGCAGGAGCAGCCCGATCATCAGCAGCCCGACCGCGGGGACACCGCTCGTGGCGAGCATGACCGGGAAGAAGTAGCTCAGGAGACCGATCGACACACGCGCCGCGAAGAACAGCACGCCCTGGGCGCTGGCCCGGTACGGCGTGGCGAAGAGCTCGCTGGTCCACAGCGCGTAGAACGCCTGGGCGCCGATTCCCGCGGACACGCCCCAGGAGACCGCGAAGAGGAGCAGCACGGGCAGCGTCGCGTCGGCGAAGACCAGCAGGACCCACGCGAACACCCCCAGCACCGCGCCGAGGACGTACAACGTCCGACGGCTCATCCGGTCGGCATAGCGCTGGAAGCCGAAGTAGGTCGCGAGCAGCGTGCACGTCCAGAGGAGCACCTGGAGCAGGTTCTGCTCGACCTCGCTCTGGACACCGGCGGTCTCGTAGACGCGGGGCATGAAGATGCCCATCTGGCCGGCCACGATCCCCCAGAACCCGTAGATGCCGAACAGGAAGGCGAGGGCCTTGATGTTGGTGCCGCGCGAGAACAGCTCCCGCAGGCCGCGGCGCGGCGCCGGTGTGCCGCCCTCGGAGGCACGGGCGGCCTTCCACAGCGTCGACTCGCTCAGGCCCCGCCGGATCCACCAGACCACGGCCGCCACCAGGAACAGGTGGAAGAAGACCAGGCGCGCCCCGAGCAGCCCGAGCGGGGCGGTGAGCACCACGGCGAGCAGGAACCCCACGACCGGGCCGGCGGACCACGCGAGCTGGGCCGCGCCGACGTGCTTGGCGCGCTGGTGTGCGGGTGCCTCCTCGGCGATGTAGGTCCACGACGCCGGGACACCCGCTCCGACGGCGATGCCGGTGATCAGGAACGCGGCGAGCAGCATCGGGAAGCTGACCGCGAACGTCGCGATCAGGACGCCGACCATGAACACCACGAGGTCGTAGGTGTAGATGAACTTGCGGCCGTAGCGGTCGCAGAGCGGGCCGCCGATCGCGGCTCCGATGGCCGCGCCGAAGGCGTTGGCACTGAACGCGGCGAGCAGTCCGACGGCGAAGTCGTCGATGCCGAAGGCGTCCTGCCACAGGGAGAGGCTGGTGGCGATGGCGATGATCGCACCGGCCTCGATGTAGTTGGACATGGCGACGGCGGCCGTCGCCTTCCATCCAGTGGTGCTCGTGCTTCCGATTCGCATCGTCGCAGCCCTCTCAGGGGTCGGAAGGTGGGTCGGGGTCAGTCGAGGTGGAAGTACTCGGTGAGACGGTCCAGTCCCTGGTCGGGGCGGGCGCCGTCGCCGGTGGAGACGAGGGGGGCCATCGCGGCCTGCCAGCGCGCGTTGACCGGCTCGCCGTCCATGCCGGCCAGTGCGGCCGCGAAGTCGTCGCAGACGACTACGCCGACGACGAGTGCGGCCTCGGGCTTCACGAACAGCGAGTAGTCCCGCCAGCCGTGCCGGCGCAGGGCGTCGAGCATCTCCGGCCACACCTCGCGGTGTGCGGTCAGGTACTCGTCGACCCGCTCGGGCCGCAGGTGCATCAGGAAGCACACGCGCTCGGCCACCGGAATCCCCCTCGATCCGCCGCAATAATGAACCGTTTCACCCCCGCGGTCGGCGCAGTGTGACACAGCGCACCGACGGCAAGCAAGGGCCTACGAGCACGACGTTTCGTGGTCGAGGCGAGACTCGGGTTGACCGGATCCTCGCTGCAACCGTACGGTCTCGCTCTGACATTGATTCGTTTCAATTCGCGGCCACCATGAGGTGGTCTCGTGTCGAACACACCGGGGTGATCACCGATGACGCCGTCCGAGACGGTCCTGTCCGCGTTGTCCGCGCAGACGATCGAGCTTCCGAGCTGGGCGTTCGGGAACTCGGGCACCCGGTTCAAGGTGTTCGGGCAGCCGGGCACCGCGCGGAACCCGTTCGAGAAGGTGTCCGACGCCGCGACGGTGCACCGCTTCACCGGGCTGGCCCCGCGGGTCTCGCTGCACATCCCGTGGGACCGGGTCGAGGACTACGCCGCGCTGTCCGCGCACGCCGCCGACTCCGGTGTGCGCATCGGCGCGGTCAACTCCAACCTCTTCCAGGACGACGACTACCGCCTGGGCTCGCTGACCCACCCGGACCCGCTGGTCCGCAAGAAGGCGATCGCCCACCACGCCGAGTGCGTCGAGGTCATGCGCGCCACCGGGTCGACCGACCTGAAGCTGTGGCTGCCCGACGGCACCAACTACGCGGGCCAGGACGACATCCGCGCCCGCCAGGACCGCCTCGCCGAGTCGCTGTCGGAGATCTACGCGCTGCTCGACCCGGACATGCGGCTGCTGCTGGAGTACAAGTTCTTCGAGCCGTACTTCTACACCACCGACGTGCCGGACTGGGGCACCTCGCTGCTGCACTGCCTGGCGCTGGGGGACCGCGCCCAGGTCGTGCTCGACACCGGTCACCACGCGCCGAACACCAACATCGAGTTCATCGTCGTGCAGCTGCTGCGCGCCGGGCGGCTGGGTGCGTTCGACTTCAACTCCCGCAACTACGCCGACGACGACCTGATCGTCGGCGCCGCGGACCCGTTCCAGCTGTTCCGGATCATGAACGAGATCGTCGGCAACGACGCCCTGAGCGGCCAGGGCGTGAACTTCATGCTCGACCAGTGCCACAACATCGAGCCCAAGATCCAGGGCCAGATCCGCTCGGTGCTCAACGTGCAGGAGGCCACCGCGAGGGCGCTGCTCGTCGACCGCACCGCGCTGCGCGAGGCGCAGGCCGCCGGTGACGTCCTCGGCGCCCACCAGGTGCTCGTCGACGCGTTCACCGCCGACGTCCGCCCGCTGCTCGCCGGGTTCCGCGAGGCCCGCGGCCTGCCCGTCGACCCGTTCGCGGCCTACCGCGCCTCCGGTCACGACCAGCACCTCGCCGCGACCCGCGTCGGTGGCGAGCAGGCGTCCTGGGGCGCCTGATGACCGCCGCCGACCCGACCCCGAACGAGGAGACCATGACCACGCACCCCGTCGTCGCCGACCTGATCGCCCGCTCGAACAGCCTCGGGGCCGACCCGGCCACCACGAACTACGCCGGCGGCAACACCTCCGCCAAGGGCACCGCCACCGACCCGGTCACCGGCGGCGACGTCGAGCTCGTCTGGGTCAAGGGCTCCGGTGGTGACCTCGGCACGCTCACCGAGGCCGGCCTGGCGGCGTTGCGCCTGGACCGGCTGCGCTCGCTGGTGGAGGTCTACCCGGGCGTCGAGCGCGAGGACGAGATGGTCGCCGCGTTCGACTACTGCCTGCACGGGCGGGGCGGTGCGGCGCCGTCGATCGACACCGCGATGCACGGTCTGGTCACCGCACCGCACGTCGACCACCTGCACCCCGACGCCGGCATCGCGATCGCCTGCGCCGCCGACGGCGAGGCGCTGACCAAGGAGATCTTCGGCGACCGGGTGCTGTGGGTGCCGTGGCGCCGCCCCGGGTTCCAGCTCGGGCTCGACATCGCCGCCGTCGCCGAGGCGAACCCGCAGGCGATCGGGGTGATCCTCGGCGGGCACGGCATCACCGCCTGGGGCGAGGACGCCGCGTCCTGCGAGGCGCACTCGCGGGAGATCATCCGCACCGCGCAGGAGTACCTGGACTCCCGTGGGGTCGCGGAGCCGTTCGGCGCCGTTCGCCCCGGCCACGAGCCGCTGCCGCCGGAGCAGCGGCGCGCCCGGGCCGCCGCGCTCGCCCCGGTGGTCCGTGGGCTGGCCTCCACCGACCGGCCCCAGGTCGGACACTTCACCGACTCCGAGGTCGTACTGGACTTCCTGTCCCGGGAGAAGCTCGCGCGGCTGGCCGGGCTGGGCACCTCCTGTCCGGACCACTTCCTGCGCACCAAGGTGACGCCGCTGGTGCTCGACCTGCCGCCGTCGGCGACGGTCGAGGAGTGCACGGCCCGGCTGCGCGAGCTGCACGCGGCCTACCGCGAGGACTACCGCGCCTACTACGACCGGCACGCCGACGCCGACTCGCCCGCGATCCGCGGCGCCGACCCGGCGATCGTGCTGGTCCCGGGCGTCGGGATGTTCTCCTTCGGCGCGAACAAGCAGACCGCGCGGGTCGCCGGCGAGTTCTACGTCAACGCGATCAACGTGATGCGCGGCGCCGAGGCCGTCTCCCGCTACGCCCCGATCGACGAGTCCGAGAAGTTCCGCATCGAGTACTGGGCCCTGGAGGAGGCCAAGCTCGCCCGGATGCCCCGGCCCAAGCCGCTGGCGACCCGGGTCGCGCTGGTCACCGGCGCGGCGTCCGGGATCGGGAAGGCGGTCGCCGCGCGGCTGGCCGCCGAGGGCGCCTGCGTCGTCGTCGCGGACCTCGACCTGAAGAAGGCCACCGACGCCGCCGCGGAGCTCGGCGGCACCGACGTCGCGATCGGGGTGGCCGCCGACGTGTCCTCGGCCGACGGCGTCGCCGCCGCGTTCGCCGAGGCCGCGCTGGCCTTCGGCGGCGTCGACCTCGTCGTCAACAACGCCGGGCTGTCGATCTCCAAGCCGCTGCTGGAGACCACGGAGGCCGACTGGGACCTCCAGCACGACGTGATGGCCAAGGGTTCCTTCCTGGTCTCCCGCGAAGCCGCCCGGATCATGATCGACCAGGGGATGGGTGGCGACATCGTCTACATCTCCTCGAAGAACGCCGTGTTCGCCGGGCCGAACAACGTCGCCTACGGCGCCACCAAGGCCGACCAGGCCCACCAGGTCCGCCTGCTGGCCGCCGAGCTCGGTGGGTACGGGATCCGGGTGAACGGCATCAACCCCGACGGTGTGGTCCGCGGGTCCGGGATCTTCGCCGGCGGCTGGGGTGCGCAGCGTGCGGCCGTCTACGGCGTCGAGGAGTCGGAGCTGGGCGAGTTCTACGCGCAGCGCACGATCCTCAAGCGCGAGGTGCTCCCGTCGCACGTCGCCGCGGCGGTGTTCGCGCTGACCGGCGGCGATCTCACGCGCACCACCGGGCTGCACGTGCCGGTGGACTCGGGCGTCGCGGCGGCGTTCCTGCGATGAGGACCGGCACCGTCGCCGCGGTCGACCTCGGGGCCTCCAGCGGACGGGTCATGACCGTCCGGGTGGGACCGGGGACCCTCGACCTCACCGAGGCGCACCGGTTCGCGAACCGGCCGGTGCGGGTGCGCGGCACCCTGCACTGGGACGTGCTCGACCTGTACCGCGGTGTCCTCGACGGCCTGCGGGCCGCGGGCCGCGCCGCCGGGCGGCTCGACGGCGTCGGCGTCGACGGCTGGGCCGTCGACGTCGGCCTGCTCGACGACGACGGCGCGCTGCTCGGCAACCCGGCGCACTACCGCGACCCGTCGCACCGGGCCGGGGTGGACGCGGTGCACGCCGTCGTGGGCCCGGAGGAGCTGTACGCGGTCAACGGGCTGCAGCACCTGCCGTTCAACACGGTGTTCCAGCTCGCCGCCCGCCAGGGCGGCGCCGCCCTGGCCGCCGCGCAGCGGATGCTGCTCGTGCCCGACCTGCTGGGGTACTGGCTGACCGGCGCGGTCGGGGCGGAGGTCACCAACGCCTCCACCACCGGCCTGCTCGACGCGCGGACCCGCCGGTGGTCCACCGACCTGGCGGTGCGGCTCGGGCTGGACCCGGGGCTGCTCGTGCCGCTGGTGGAGCCCGGTGACCGGATCGGAGAGCTGCTGCCGGAGGTGCTGGCCACGACCGGGCTGTCCGGCCCGGTCCCGCTCACCGCGGTGGGGTCGCACGACACGGCGTCGGCGGTGCTCGGGGTCCCCGCGGCCGGCGACGACTTCGCCTACGTCTCCTGCGGCACCTGGTCGCTGGTCGGGGTGGAGCTGGAGAAGCCGGTGCTCACCGAGGACGCCCGCACGGCCGGGTTCACCAACGAGCTGGGCGTCGACTCCACCGTGCGCTTCCTGCGCAACGTGATGGGGCTGTGGCTGCTGCAAGAGTCGCTGCGCACCTGGACCGACGCCGACGGCGGCGCCGCGCCCGACCTGGACGCGCTGCTGGCGGAGGCGGGCCGCAGGCCCGCGTTCGGCTCCGTCGTCGACGCCGGGGACCCGCGGTTCCTCGAGCCCGGCGACATGCCCGCCCGGATCGCCGAGGCGTGCCGCGACCGCGGGGAGCCGGTGCCCGCCGACCGGGCCGCGGTGGTGCGGTGCGTCCTCGACAGTCTCGCGCTGGCCTACCGGTCCGCGGTGGACCGGGCCGTGGAGCTGTCCGGGCGGTCCGCCCCGGTCGTGCACCTGGTCGGCGGGGGTGCGCGCAACACGCTGCTGTGCGACCTCGCCGCCGACGCCTGCGACCGCCCGGTCGTCGCCGGGCCGGTGGAGGCCGCCGCGCTCGGCAACGCGCTCGTGCAGGCCCGCACCGCCGGGCTCATCGGCGGCGACCTCGGCGCGCTGCGGGCGCTGGTCCGTGACACCCTGCCGGTCCGGATCCACCGGCCCGACCCGGTGCGGGCACGGGCCGCCGAGCGCGCGCGGGAGCGTCTCGACCGAGGCTGACCCCTCCTCAGGAGGGGTCGTCGAACACCGGGTCCCGCCCCTCCAGCCGCGCGGCGACGGCCTCGCGCTGGTTCGGGCTCGCGATCAGTGCCCCGATCTCGGCCTGCTCGGCGGCGAGCTGCTCGGCGGGCGGACGGGGCGTCGCGAGCAGCCGCTTCGCCGCGCGGACCGCGTGCGGGTTGCGGGCGGCGATCTCCCGCGCGGTCGCCAGCGCGGCGGCCCGCGGGTCCTCGGCGGTGCGGGTCGCGAGCCCCAGCGCGACGGCCTCGCTGCCGGACACCGTGCGCCCGGTGAAGGTCAGGTCGCGGGCGACGTCGCGCCCGACCAGCTGCGGCAGCAGCAGCGTGCCGCCCATGTCGGGCACCAGGCCCCAGACGATCTCCAGCACCGACAGCGTCGCGGTGGGGGCGACGATCCGCAGGTCCGCGCCGAGCGCGATCTGTAGTCCGCCGCCCAGCGCGTGCCCCTGCACGGCGGCGATCACCGGCACGTCCAGCTCGGTCCAGGCGTACGCGGCGCGCTGCCCGGTCGCGCGGGCCGGGGAGCCGTCGCGCGGCGGGGGCAGCTCGGCGGTGGCCGAGAGCCGTTCGCCGGCGCGCATCGCGCGGAACATGTCGCGGTCCAGGCCCGCGCAGAAGTCCGGACCCTGCGCCGACAGCACCACGACGCGGACGTCCGCGCGGTCGCGCAGCGCATCCGCGGCGTGCACGATCGCGGTGAACTGGGCGACGTCGAGGGCGTTGCGGCGCTCCGGCCGGGTGAACCGCACCTCGGCGACGCCGTCGGCCACGGTGGTCCGGACCCGCTCGCTCATGCACCGCACCGTAACCCGGATCGGAGGCCGCCACGGCCTTCGTCGCGTCGCAACGGCGCCCGGAGGGCCGGGGGCCCGCGTCCCCGCGTTCCGCCGCCGGGGCCCTCAGCCGCGGACGGGCGGCTCGATGGTGATCGGGGCGCCCCAGCCGTCGTAGCGGACGAGGACGTCGAGGGCCGCGCCGTCGGGGAGCTGCTGGCGGACCCGGCTGCGCAGCGGCCTGCGTTCGGCGTCGACCCAGATCTCCGAGCTCAGCCGGGTCAGCCCGGCCCGCTGCTGGGCCTGCAGCGCCGCCCGGCGCGCCGGGTCGGTCTCGGTCGCCACGGCCCGTACCAGGTCGACGACCAGCGTGTAGTGCACGGCCGGGGTGCCGTCGACGGCGTCGTCGGTGGCGTCGGCGACGAGCACCGTGTCCGGGTAGCGGGCCACCGCCCCCAGCGGGTCGACCCCGGCGGCGACGTTCGCGGCGAGCGTCGCGTGCGCCATCTGCTCCGGCGGCAGCCGGACCCGCCCGGCCTCGCCCCAGCCGCCGTCGCCGGGACGCAGCCAGGTGCGGCCGCCGATCCGGATGATCTCGGTGCTCCGTGCAACCGTGCCCGATGGCCCCGAGCGCAGCAGCAGCCGCACCGCGGGGGCCTCTCCGGCCTCGTCGACCCGCAGGGCGCCGTCGCCGGTCACCGGTACGGTCGTGCCGTCGTGGGTCAGGGTGCCCGCCACCGACAGCGTCGAGCCGCCGTCGAGCCGGGTGCGGGCCCGGACGTCGGCGACCAGCGGGGCCGGGTCATAGTACTTCGGCAGCGCCGCCGGCGCGACCGCGGGCGGTGGGGTGGCGCCCGACGAGCCGGGCCACGAGCACCCGGACAGCCCGGGTACCAGCACCGCCCCGCACAGCAGCAGCGTCATCGCGCGCCGTCCCGGCACTACCCGCTCCCCGGCCGTCGTCGTGATCGTCGGAACTGTCAGGACCGACAGGACCGTCAGAACCTGTCGCTCGCCAGCGCCACCAGCACGCGGCGCAACGCGTCGAGTCTGCCTCCTTCGAGTGCACCGGAGGCGACCAGGTCGTCCAGTGCACACTCCGGGTCGGCGGGCGGCCCGAGGTGCCCGCAGCCGCGCGGGCAGTCCTCGATCGCGTCGGCGAGGTCGCCGAACGCGGCGACGACGTCGTCCGCGCTGACGTGCGCGAGCCCGAACGACCGGACCCCCGGGGTGTCGACGACCCAGCCGTCGGCGTGCGGGAACGCCAGGGCCGCGGTGGTCGTGTGCCGCCCCTTGCCGACGCCCGACACCCGACCGATGGCCTGGGTCGCAGCCGGGACGATCGCGTTGACCAGCGTGGACTTGCCGACCCCGGAGTGCCCGACGAGCGCGCACAGCCGCCCGGACAGCTCCGCGCGCAGCGCGTCCAGCCCGCTCGGCGGCCCGGACTCCGAACGTCCGGTCACCAGCACCGGCACGCCGAGCTCCCGGTACTGCGCGGCGAACGGCTCCGGGTCGGCGAGGTCGGACTTGGTCAGGCACAGCACCGGCTGCAGCCCGCCGGCGAACGCCGCGACCAGGCAGCGGTCGACGAACCCGCTGCGCGGCACCGGGTCGGCGACGGCGGTGACCACGATCAGCCGCTGCGCGTTCGCGACGACGATCCGCTCGTAGGGGTCGGTGTCGTCGGCGGTGCGGCGCAGCACGGTCTCACGCTCGGCGACCCGCACGATCCGCGCGAGGGTGTCCGGCTCGCCGGACAGGTCCCCGACGAGGTCCACCCGGTCCCCGACGACGACCGGTGTCCGGCCCAGCTCGCGGGCCCGCATGGCGACGACCTGGGGGAGGCTCGGGTCGGCGTCGACTGCGCAGGTCCAGCGGCCCCGGTCGACGGCGGTGACCATCGCGCGGGTCGCGTCGGCGTGCGCGGGGCGGCGCTTGCTGCGCGGACGGCTGCCGCGCCGTCCGGGGCGGACGCGGACGTCGGACTCGTCGAGCCTGCTGATATCGCGGGGCACGTCAGTTCCCGACCAGCGCCGCCCACCGGCCGGGGAAGTCCGGGATGGTCTTGTCGGTGCTGGCGACGTCGTCGATCTCGACGCCCGGCACGACCAGACCGATGATCGCGCCCGCGGTCGCCATCCGGTGGTCGGCGTAGGCGCCCCAGGGGCGGTCGGCGCGCCCGGTCAGCGGCTTCGGTTCGATGACCAGCCCGTCGTCGGTCTCGGTGACGGCGCCGCCGAGCGCGGTGATCTCGGTGGCCAGCGCGGCGAGCCGGTCGGTCTCGTGCCCGCGCAGGTGCCCGATCCCGCGCAGCCGCGAGGTGCCCGAGGCGAGCGCGGCGATCGCCGCGACGGTGGGTGCGAGCTCGCCCGCGTCGTGCAGGTCGACGTCGACGCCGCTGAGCCGGTCCGGGCCGGTCACGGTCAGCCCCTCGGCGGTGTGCGACACGGTCGCGCCGAACTGCTCCAGCACCGGCAGCACGTCGACGCCGGGCTGGGTGGTCTCGGCGGGCCAGCCGCGCACGGTGACCCGCCCGCCGGTCACGACGGCCGCGGCGAGGAACACCGAGGCGTTCGACAGGTCCGGCTCGACCGTCCAGTCCCGCGCCGCGACCGGGCCGGGCTCGACCCGCCAGCTGTTCGGCTCACCGTCGTCGACGACCACCCCGGCGGTGCGGAGCATCTCCACCGTCATCGCGATGTGCGGCAGCGACGGCAGCGGCTTCCCGTCGTGGCGGACGGTCACCCCGCGCTCGAACAGCGCGCCGGACAGCAGCAGCCCGGACACGAACTGCGACGACGCCGACGCGTCGATCGTGACCTCGCCACCCCGGACCGGGCCCCCGTCCAGGACGAACGGCAGCGCGTCGGCGGCGCCGTCGAAGGACACGGTGGCGCCGAGGTCGCGCAGGGCGCCCAGCACGGTGCCCATCGGCCGCTCCCTCGCCCGCGGGTCGCCGTCGAAGCGGACCGCGCCCGACGCCGTCGCCGCGGCCGGCGGGACGAACCGCATGACCGTCCCGGCCAGCCCGCAGTCGACCTCCGCCGGGAACGCCGCCGTGCCACCGCGCAGCCCGCCGTGGGCGCCGATCCGCACCGTGTCGCGCTCGGTGACGACCGGGACGCCCAGCGCGGTGAGCGCGCCGGTCATCAGCGCGGTGTCGCGGGTGGGCGGCGCACCGTCGACCCGGACGCCGCCGCCGGACAGACCGGCGAGCAGCAGCGCACGGTTGGTCACCGACTTCGACCCGGGGACGGTGACGGTGCCGGTCACCGGCGACCCGGGCGTGGGGGCGGTCCAGTAGCTCACGCCCCCATCCTTCCCCACATGGGAGCATGGGGCGCATGTGCGGCCGTTACGCCTCCACCAAGGCCCCCGCGGACCTGGCCGACGAGTTCCACGCCGTCGACGCGACGCAGGAGTCCTCGCAGCGTCCGGACTACAACGTGGCGCCGACCAAGGACATCACCGTGGTGGTCGAACGCCACCCCCGCGACGAGAGCGGCGAACCCGACCGGGACACCACCGAGCGGTCGCTGCGGACCGTCCGCTGGGGCCTGGTGCCGTTCTGGGCGAAGGACCCGTCGGCGGGTGCGCGGATGGTGAACGCCCGGTCGGAGACGATCACCGAGAAGCCCGCGTTCCGCCGTGCGGCCGCGTCGCGGCGCTGTCTGTTCCCGATGGACGGCTGGTACGAGTGGCAGCGCCACGACGCCGTTCCGAAGAACCAGGGCGGGACCGGCAAGCCGACCAAGCAGCCGTACTTCACCCACTACGCCGACGACGCCACGATGGCGATGGCCGGCCTGTGGGAGTACTGGCGTCCCAGCGGCGGCGAGCTCGCCGAGAAGTACCCGGACGGCCTGGTCACCGCCTGCGTGCTCACCACCGAGGCGGTCGGCCCGCTCGCCCAGGTCCACGACCGGATGCCGCTCGTGCTGCGCCCCGACGACTGGTCGGACTGGCTCGACCCGGACCGCGACACCGGCGACGACCGGGTCACCCGGCTGCTCGTCCCGCCGACCCCCGAGCTGGTGTCCACCCTCGAGATCCGGCCGGTGTCGCCGCAGGTCAACAACGTCCGCAACAACGGTCCCGAGCTGCTCGACCGGATCCCCGACGACCAGGTGACCGAGCCGATCCAGCTCGACCTGCTGTCGTGACCGGGGCGCGCGAGGTCGACACCCCGCGCGGACCGGCCCGGGTCACCCTGCACCGGGCGGAGGAACCGCGCGGCCTGCTGCTGCTCGGGCACGGCGCCGGCGGCGGTGTCGACGCCCCCGACCTGGTCACCGCGACCGCGGCGGCCACCGCCGCCGGGTTCGACGTCGGCCTGGTCGAGCAGCCCTACCGGGTCGCGGGCCGGCGGGCCCCCGCCCCGGCCGGACACCTCGACGAGGCGTGGCTCGCCGTCGTCGCGGCGGTGCGGCCCGGCCACGACGGGCCGCTGGTCGTCGGCGGTCGCAGCTCCGGTGCGCGCGTCGCCTGCCGCACGGCGACGACGGCCGGTGCCGCTGCGGTGCTGTGCCTGGCCTTCCCGCTGCACCCGCCCGGCCGCCCGGAGCGGACCCGGGCCCCGGAGCTCGACGGGGCCGGGGTGCCGGTGCTCGTGGTGCAGGGCCGCAGCGACCGGTTCGGCGTCCCGGCCGACGGTCCCGACCGGCGGGTGGTGCTGCTCGACGGCGACCACGGTCTGCGCAAGCAGCACGACCGGCTGCACGAGGTCGTCGCCGGATGGGCGGCGGAGCAGCTCGACCGGTAGGAGAGGTATGCCTACCCTTATGTGCCCGGTATGTTCCCTCCGTGTCGAAGATCCGATCCTTGAGAGCGTCGGCGGCCGCCGCGGTCCTGTCCGCGCTGCTGCTCGTGGTGGCCGGGTGCGCCGCGGCGCCCGAGTCGGCCCCGTCCGGGGCTGGCGGCTACACGGTCACCCACGCGATGGGCGAGACGCGGCTGCCGTCGCGGCCGTCGCGCGTCGTGGTCCTGGACTCCCCGCACCTGGACGCGCTGGTCGCGCTCGGGATCGTCCCGGTCGGGGCGAGTGAGTCGTCGGTCGGGGCCGGGTTCCCGCCGTACCTGGCCGACCGCCTGACGAGCACCCGGCCGACCGGAGCGATCAACGATCCCGACCTCGAGGCGGTCGCGTCGCTGCGGCCCGACCTGATCATCGGCTCGGCCACGCGGCACACCCCGCTCCACGCGCAGCTCGCGCGGATCGCCCCGACCGTGTTCTCGGTCGGCAGCGGCACCGACTGGACCGAACAGGCCCGGGTCACCGCTGCCGCGGTGCAGCGCACCGGCGAGATGGAGGAGCTGCTCGACAGGTGGCGGCTGCGCGCCGAGCAGGTGGGCAGGGAGGTCGGCGCCCCCGGTCGGACGGCGTCGATCGTGCGGTTCCAGCCGGAGTCGTTCCGGCTCTACGGGCCGAGGAGCTTCTCCGGGTCCGTGTTGACCGCGATGGGCTTCGACCTGGGCGACCGTGCCTGGAACGAGTACTCGATGCTGCAGGTCGGACCGGAGATGGCCTCGGAGATCGACGGCGACGTCGTGTTCTTCACCGACCGGGCCGGTGACCCGTCGGCCGGTGCCCGGGGTGCGGTGAGCAGGCTGTGGGGCACCGCCGCCGCCGTCCGCGCCGGCCGGGTGCACGAGGTCGAGGACGAGACCTGGATGGTGGGGATCGGCGTGCTCGGCGCCGACCGGATCGTCGACGACGTGCGGCAGCGTCTGGCCTCGGGACCGCCGTCCTAGCGGGCCCCGGCCAGCAGCGCGGCGAGCTCGGCCGCGGGGCGTGGCGACCCCAGGTGCCAGCCCTGGCCGATGTCGCATCCCAGGTCGTGCAGCCTGCGGGCCTGCCAGCCGGTCTCGACCGACTCCGCGACGACGGTCAGCCCGAGGGTGTGCGCCAGCTCGATCATCGCCGAGAGGATGACCGGGCTGTCGACGTCGCCGGGGCCCGGGTCCTCCGGGCCCTCCTCGCCGGGGCAGGCGCCACCCCGGCCGGTGACGAACGACCCGGCCAGCTTGAGCACGTCCACCGGCAGCCGGTGCAGGTAGACCAGGTTCGAGTAGCCGGTGCCGAAGTCGTCGATGGCGATGCGCACCCCGAGCCGGGACAGCTCCTCCAACGCCTGCACCGGGCGCCCGGCGGCGGACATGAGGTCGCTCTCGGTCAGCTCCAGCTGCAGCGACGAGGCGGGCCACCCGGTCCGCTCCAGCACGTCGGCGATGCGGAGGACGGCGTCGGGCCTGCGCAGCTGCTGGCCCGCCACGTTCACGCTGAGCACCAGCCCCGCGGCGGCGCCCGAGTCCACCCAGGACCGGGCGTCGGTGCAGGCCCGCTCCAGCAGGTGCAGCCCCAGCGGGACGATCAGGCCGGTCTGCTCGGCCAGCGGGATGAACACGTCCGGGCCGAGCCGCTCGCCGTCGGCGGTGCGCCAGCGGGCCAGCGCCTCCACCCCGACGACGGCGCCGTCGTCGAGCGCGACCAGCGGCTGGTACTCCAGGTGGAACTCGCCGCGCTCCAGCGCACCCGGCATCCGGCCGGCCAGCTCGAACAGGTGCACGTCGTTCGCGTGCCGGGCCGGATCGAAGACCGCGATGCGGTCCCGGCCGTCGCGCTTGGCCCAGTACATGGTGGTGTCCGCGGCCTGCATGAGCTCGGCGGCGCCCGCGGCACCGGTGACGTCCTCGCCGGTGGCGGCGCCCGCGGCGTCGCGGAACGGGCGGGCGACGATCCCGATGCTGGCCGACACCACCACCTCCCGGCCGCGCACGTGCACCGGCCGCCGGACGACCGCCAGCGCCCGGTCGGCGACCTCGGCCAGCTGCTCGACGCCGGTGCACTGCTCCACGAGCACCACGAACTCGTCGCCGCCCATCCGGGCCACGGTGTGCCCTGCCGGGCGGAGCTCGGCGTCGAGGCGGTGCGCGACGGTGCGCAGGAGCTGGTCGCCCGCGTCGTGGCCGAGGGTGTCGTTGACGGCCTTGAAGCCGTCGAGGTCGAGGTAGCAGACCCCGACCGGGGCGGGGGAGCCGTACGGCCCGGCGAGCGCGGTCTCGAGCCGGGTGAAGAACAGCGAGCGGTTCGGCAGCCCGGTGAGCGGGTCGTGCTCGGCCTGGTGACGCAGCCGTGACTGCAGGCGGCGGCGCTCGGTTACGTCGGAGACCATCGCGACGAGGTAGCGGGGCTCGCCGTCGGGGGAGCGGACCAGCGAGACGGTCAGCTCGGTCCACACCTGGTCGCCGTCGACCCGGAAGTAGGCCTTCTCCATCCGGACGTGCCCGATCCGTCCGGCGAGCATGGACTCGATCTGCGGCCACATCTCGGGGGTGTCCTCGGGATGGATGAACTCGAACACCGAGCGGCCCACGAGCCCGCCGGGCCGGTGGCCGAGCATCTGGGTCAGCGTGCGGTTGGCCTCCAGGATCCGGCCCTCGGTGTCGGCGACGCTGATGCCGATCACGGAGCTCTCGAACACCACGCCGTAGCGCGCCTCGGAGCGCCAGCGGGCGTCCTCGGCGGCGGCGCGTGCGGCGAACGCGGCCGAGCTGATCCGCTCCTGCTCCAGCCGGGTGCGGTCGCGCAGCATCCGGGCGTACCCGGTCGACAGCGCCCCGACCGCCCTGCTCCAGCGGCGGAACCGCTCCGGGTCGAGGGTGTGCTCGGCGAAGTGCTCGGACAGCACGTCGATCGAGCAGCGCAGGGCGGCCGGGTCGGTGAGGTGCGAGGCGACCAGCTCGGCGCCGACCTCCTCGGCCATGATCTCCTCGGCCCGCCCCTCGACGACGGCGGTGAACCACCAGGCCGCACCGGACAGCACCGCGTGCAGGTCGGCGCGGGCGGCGGAGACGAAGCTGCGGGCCTCGATCGCGGCGACCCAGGCGTCGGCCAGCGCCGACGGCCCCGGGCCCCCGTCGTCGGGCAGGACGGGGACGGGTTTCGCCATGACGGCTCTCCCTCCCACTGTCAGTCGCCGGGCGGCCCGGTGTGACGGGCGACGGCGGCCAGGCCGGGGTAGCGCTGCGCCTCGGGGCCCACCGGGGTCTCCGGACGCCAGAGCGGGATCCGCACGACTCCGGGTTCCACCAGCTCCAGGCCGGCCAACAGCGCCGTGAGCTCCTCGGTGTCGCGCATCCGCATCCGGTTCGGGGACGTGTCCCTGTTGTAGAGGTTCTGGGCCTGGCTCGCACCGGAGAGGCCCCCCTCGTCACTCGCGTGGCTGACGACCACGTGGCTGCCGGGGGCGGTCGCGGCGGCGTAGGCGGCGATGATCCCGGCCGGGTCGGCCTCGTCCGGGACGAAGTGCAGCACCGAGACGAGCAGCACCGCCACCGGCTGCGTCAGGTCGAGGTGGCTGCGGGTCAGGGGGTCGTCGAGGACCCGTCGCGCGTCGGTCAGGTCGGCGGCGAGGACGGCCGTCGACGGGTCGTCGTCGAGCAGCGCACGGCTGTGCGCGACGGCGATCGGGTCGTTGTCGACGTAGAGCACCCGGGCGTCGTCGCAGGCGGTCGCCGCGACCTCGTGCACGTTGCCGACGGTCGGGATGCCCGAGCCGAGGTCGAGGAACTGGCGGATCCCCTGCGCGCACAGGTGGTGCACGGCCCGGCGCAGGAACGCCCGGTTGGCCTGCGCGACGGCCGCCATCTCGGGCAGCGCGTCGAGCACCCGGTCGGCGAAGGCACGGTCGACCTCGAAGTTGTGCGACCCGCCCAGGTAGTAGTCGTAGACCCGGGCGACGCTCGGGCTGGTCATGTCCACCTCGTCGGGCGCCCATTCCGGTCGGTCCACGCGTGCTCCCCGCTGCTCGTCTCGACGGTGCCGACGGCGGTCCGGGGCCGTCGGTGACCGACCCTACTGGCGCGGAGCCCGGATCGGACCCGTCCGTGTGACCCCCTGCGGTCAGCCGGTCGCGATCGGTGCGACGACGGCGCCGGTGAGTGCCACCAGGTCCGCCGGGGCGAGCTCGATCTCCAGGCCGCGCCGGCCCCCGGAGCAGAACACCGTCGGATGCTCCTGCGCGGAGACGTCGAGGACCGTCGGCAACCGTCGGCGCTGGCCCAGCGGGGAGATGCCGCCCGCGACGTAGCCGGTGGTCCGCTCGGCGTCGGCGACCTCGGCCATGACGGCCCTCTTCCCGCCCGCGGCGGCGGCCAGCGCCTTGAGGTCCAGCTGGGCCGACACCGGCACGATCCCGACGGTCATGGTCCCGTCGACGAGCGCGACGAGGGTCTTGAACACCCGTCGCGGGTCCTGCCCCATGACGGCGGCGGCCTCCTCGCCGTAGCCCGCGCCGTCGTGGTGGGTGTAGGTGTGCAGCTCGTGCGCCACCCCGCGCTTGCTCAGCAGTGCCGTCGCCGGGGTGCCCCTGCCCGCCATCGTCGGTGTCCTCCCGTCCTCGTCCCGGGGTCCCGACCCGGGGGTGACGGAGAACCTACGGGAATGCCGTCCGGCGCCGCACCGTTGTTCCGGGGGTGACGACATCAGTGATGGAGAGGCCCGGGGCCGCGCCGCCGGACGGCCGCGAGCGGCCGGGGCGCGTACCCTCCGACGCGTCCGTCGTGCCGGTGACCCGCACCGGCGCGCGACTCGTGTCACTGGAGAGGGAACCTTTGTCAGTACAGCCGGATGAGCCGGACCAGCCGGAGACGGGTGCGGCAGGGACCGATCCCGCGGAGCTCGCCGCCATGGTCGGTGTGGCCGACGAGGACGGCAACCGCGCGCCCGAGGACGAGAGCGTCTCCGACCGCACGGCCCGCTTCGAGCGCGACGCGATGCCGCTGCTCGACCAGCTCTACGGTGCGGCGCTGCGCATGACCCGGAACCCGGCCGACGCCGAGGACCTGGTGCAGGAGACGTTCCTGAAGGCGTACTCGGCGTTCGGGTCGTTCCGCCGCGGCACCAACCTCAAGGCGTGGCTGTACCGGATCCTGACCAACACCTACATCAACGGGTACCGGAAGCGGCAGCGTCAGCCCCTGCAGTCGCCGACCGACGAGATCACCGACTACCAGCTGGCCCAGGCCGGTGAGCACAGCTCGACCGGTCTGCGCTCGGCCGAGGTGGAGGCGCTCGACGCGCTGCCCGACAGCGACGTCAAGGAGGCCCTGCAGGGGCTGCCGGAGGACTTCCGCATGGCGGTCTACCTCGCCGACGTCGAGGGGTTCGCCTACAAGGAGATCGCCGAGATCATGGGCACCCCGATCGGCACCGTGATGTCGCGGCTGCACCGCGGCCGGCGCCAGCTGCGCGACATGCTGACCGACGTCGCCCGTGAGCGCGGCTTCGTCCGCGACGGGGGCGCCGGCGCGACCGGGGGCCGGGAGGTGACGGCATCGTGAGCGCCGCCGAGGGCTCGGGCGCACCGCTCGAGCGCAACCCCATGATCCAGGACCCGCCTGCGAACACCGGGTGCAGCGAGGTGCTGGCGGAGGTGTGGCTGTTCCTCGACCACGAGTGCGACCAGGAGCGGCGACGCCTGCTCCAGCGGCACCTGGACGAGTGCGGGCCGTGCCTGGCCGAGTACGGCATCGACGAGAAGCTGAAGGCGCTGCTGGCCCGCAAGTGCGGCGGTGAGGCGGCCCCGGCCGGGCTCAAGGACCGGCTGCGGTCCCAGATCCGTTCCGCGGTGCTCGAGCAGGCCCAGGTGACCGTGGAGAGCGGCCCGGAGGGCACCAGCGTCTCCGTGTCGCACCAGCGCACCGAGTACCGCAGCGGCTGACCGGCACCGCCGGTCCGGCGGCCGACCGGCACTGCCGCTCCGGCGGCAGACCCGCCACACGCACGCGAGAGGGCGGGCACTCCCACCGGGGTGCCCGCCCTCTCGCGTCGGTGTCGCCGAGCTCAGCAGTTCGGCTTCTTGCCGTGGTTGGCGCCCTTCTTGGCGCGGTCACGGCGCTTGCGTGCACGCTTGGACATCTCGACCCTCCTTCCCGTCCGGGTCACGGTTCCGCGGCGGTGCCGCGGGAGCTTGGTACGGGCGATTCTCGCATGTGATGGGATGGGCGATCGTGACCACGCTGAGCGAGCTGCTCGCCGAGCACACGACGATGGACGGCGAGACCGCCGATCACCTCCAGCGCGTGGTCGGTGAGTGGCAGTTGTTGGCCGACATGTCCTTCGCCGACTTCCTGCTGTGGGTGCCGCTGGACGACCTCCACGCGGGGACCGACGGTGCCTCCCGGGCGGCGACCGCGCAGTTCCTGTGCGTCGCCCAGGCCCGGCCCACCACCGCGCCGACCGCCCACCCGGACGACGTCGTCGGACGCCGGGCGGTGCCGGTGGAGGTCGGCCAGCTGCGCCGGGCGGTGCTGGAGGGCCGGATCTGTCGCGACGACGACCCGCGCTGGCACCTGGAGGTGCCGGTGCGGCGGGAGACCATCCCGGTGCGGTTCAAGGGCCGCACGGTGGCGGTGCTGTCCCGCGACACGAACCTGTCCACCCCGCGCGTCCCGAGCCCGCTGGAGATCGCCTACCTCGGCAGCGCCTCGGACCTGTGCCAGATGATCGTGGACGGGACGTTCCCGCCGCAGTCGGGTCCGCCCGGCTCGGCCGAGGGCAGCCCGCGTGCGGGGGACGGCCTGGTCCGCCTCGACGTGCACGGCAACGTGGCCTACGCCAGCCCGAACGCGCTGTCGGCGTACCACCGCATGGGCCACGCCAGCGACGTCGCCGGGGCCGACCTCGCGACGGTCACCAAGGCGCTGGTGCTGGACCCGTTCGATGCGAAGGACGTCGCGGGCCGGATCAACGAGGCACTCGACGGTGCCCCGTCCACCCGGATGGAGATCAAGGGCCGTCGGGCGACGATGCTCGTGCGCGCACTGCCGCTGCGCCCCCGCGGCGACGCGGCGGGCGCGCTGGTGCTGGTCCGGGACGTGACCGACCTGCGCCGCCGGGACGCGGCGTTGATGAGCAAGGACGCCACCATCCGCGAGATCCACCACCGGGTGAAGAACAACCTGCAGACGGTCGCGGCGCTGCTGCGGATGCAGGCCCGGCGCAGCGAGAACCCGGAGGCCGGTCGCGCGCTGGAGGAGTCGGTCCGCCGGGTCACCTCCATCGCGCACGTGCACGAGGCGCTGGCCTACTCCGTCGCCGAGGTCGTCGAGCTCGACGAGCTGCTGCCGAAGGTGTTGCCCGCCATCCGCGACGGCGCGACGACCGAGTCCCGTGCCCGGGTACGCGTCGACCCCGGTTTCGGGGCGCTGCCCGCGGCGAAGGCGACCCCGCTGGTGCTGGTCCTGGCCGAGCTGACGCACAACGCGCTGGCGCACGCCTACGACCCCGGTACGGCGGGGGAGGTGGTCGTCAGTCCGGTGCGCTCGGCGAGCCGGCTGGAGGTGTCGGTGGCCGACGACGGCCACGGGATGCCGGCCGACTTCGACTTCGAGAAGTCCAAGGGGCTGGGGCTGCAGATCGTGCGGACCCTGCTGACCTCCGAGCTGGAGGCGACGATCGAGGTGCGGGCCCGGGAGGGCGGCGGCACGGTGGCCGTGGTCCGGGTACCGCTCGGCGGCTCCTGAGGGCACGGGGCGGGAGGGCGGCGGGGCAACGGTTCCGCCGCCCGTCGTCCCCGGGCGGTCGCTGCGGTGCGGCGGGCGACCGATCCCGGTCACTCCCGGTGACCCGGGGCGTGGGAGAGGGCCCGGAGGGCACCGGATACGCTCGTCCCGTGACCGTTGATCCCGGTGCCGTGGTCGCGCCGGTACCGTGGTCGACCTTCACGCCGGGGTGGCAGATCACCCCAAACGCACCTCGGGCCCGTGGCCGGTGGCGTCCGGCTACGGGCCCGAGGTCGGGGAGCTACTTCTTCTACTTCTCGGAGCTGCTGCCCGAGGCGCGCGAAGCGACTGTTCCCGGGACAGCTGTTCCTGCCGTGGTCCGGGCGAGTGCCCGGAGGCGGCTGCCTACGCGGTGCGGGCGCGCGGACGGGTGCTGCGCCGCTTCAGGGCGCGCCGCTCGTCCTCGCTCATGCCGCCCCAGACACCCGCGTCCTGGCCGGACTCGAGGGCCCACTGCAGGCACGACTCGGTGACCGGGCAACGCCGGCACACGCTCTTGGCCTCCGCGATCTGCATCAGGGCAGGGCCGCTGGTGCCGACCGGGAAGAACAGCTCCGGGTCCTCGTCGCGGCAGATCGCGTCGTGACGCCAGTCCATGATCACTTTCTCCTCTGGTGCGCGATCGGGGTCGCGCCGATCGTCTGTGCGCTGATGTTACGTGCATGTTTCGCAGCTTGTGAATACTTTCACGAGCCACCACGGTCCTCAATGGGGAACTGCTCGCGGGATACGTGAGCGCCCTCATAGGGAACGCACGTAGACAGACCAGTGCCCGGGACTTCGAGCCGCCCTGGGCCGGTTCCACGATCCAGTGTCCCCGTCCCACGCGGAATCGGCCACCCGAAAACGGTGTCGACCCGGACACCCTCTGAGTGAGGGGCCCGGCCCGGTGGGACGGAACCTCCACGAGCGGCGCTGCTCGTGGCCTCGCTTGCGTAGGACCACCTTGGATCACGGGTTTGGCCTGGTGTAAGCCCCAACGGGACCGACGGTCCGCTCACATCGGTGAATGGCGGGGTAGCTCACTCCAGCGTGTGAGAGCGCCCGCACGATGAGCGACGAACCGTCCGTCTCACACGACGACGCGTAACGCTCCGGGCACGCTCAGGAATTCCACGTCGGTGCGCATTCCGAGGTGGTCGCCGTCGAGCTGGAGCGCGAGGGGCTGTTCCGAGGTGATCCGCACCCGGCCGACCGCGTCGTGCCGGACGATGTGCCGCCCGTGCGGGTCGCCGTCGGCGGCCAGGATCTGGCGCAGGGTCGAGGCGATCGTCCGCGGACTCAGCCCGGTGAGGGCGAACAGCCCCAGCCCGCTGCCGAACGACGAGCGGGGGTTGGTCCGCACCGCGCGGCCGGACAGGAAGGTCCACGGGTCGGTGTTGGAGACGAACGCCAGCCGCACCCCGGTCAGCGGCGCCGCGTCGGGCAGCTCCACCGTCATCGACGGCGGCCGGCGCAGCTGCGCGAGGTACTGGGCGATCGCGGTCAGCGCGTAGCGGCCGGGGCTGGCCTCGTGGCCCTGCGCGCGGGCGCGCTCCACCGCGGCCACGACCTCGGCGTCCCAGCCCATGCCGGCGTTGAAGGTGAACCAGCGGTCGTCGGCCCAGCCGAGGCCGACCAGCCGTCGTCGCCGCCGGGCCAGCGCGGTGAGCACGTGCCCGGTCGCCTCGACCGGGTCGCGCGGCATGTCCAGGGCGCGGGCGAACACGTTCGCCGAGCCGCCGGGGACCACAGCGAGCATCGCCGTGGCGTCCGGGTCCGGCCGCGGGGCGCCGCTGCCCGAGCCGGTCTGCGCGGCCAGGAGCCCGTTGACGACCTCGTTGACCGTGCCGTCGCCCCCGAGCGCCACGACGAGCTCGACGCCGTCCGCCACGGCCGCCGCGGTCGCCTCCGCCGCGTGGCCCCGGTAGCGGGTCTGCAGGACGTCGAGCTTCAGCTCGCTGGCCAGGGCCTTGGTCAGTACGTCCCGGCCGGCGGCGGTGGTGGACGTGGCCTGAGGGTTGACCACGAGCAGCGCGCGCACGGGCCGACTGTATCGACCGCGCACCGGGCGGTCCGTCGGCCGCCCGGCGGTGGCCGTCGCGGCGGGCGGCCTATCCTCGCGAGGTGGCCGATGACCGTGACGCCCGCCCCGCGACGCGGGAGCGACCGCCGGAGAACGTGCGGGTGGCGGGGGTGCTCGTCGCGGCCGAGGGGCTCGTCGGCGCCGTCCTCGCGGTCGTGCTCGGCGTGCGCGCCCTGGAGGCCGGTGGCGCCCGCCTCTACTACGGGCTCGCCGAGGCCGGGATCTTCGTGCTCATGGCGGCCGCGGTGGCCGGTGTCGGCTACGGGCTGGTCCGCGGGGTGCACGGCTGCCGCACCCCGGCGATCGTCGTGCAGCTCCTGCTGTTCCCGGCCATCTACTACGCGCTGGGCCCCAGCCGGCAGCTGGTGTGGGGCATCGTCTGCGGCCTGTTCGTGCTGTTCACGTTCCTGATGCTGATCAGCGAGCAGTCCCGCCGCTGGTCGATGGGCGACGAGTACCCCGAGGACTAGCTGTGATGTCCAGGGAGGTTGGTCAGCCTGGTGACTGGTGGCTGGCCGCCGATGGCGGAGTGAGCGCGGTGGTGATTGTAGAAGTGCAGCCAGCCGGGTAGGGCGTCGTTGCGTTGGCGGGTCGACTCATAGAGTCGGGCGTAGGCCCAGCCGTCGGCCAGGGTCC
>NZ_VRMC01000099.1:0-21016 GCF_008369905.1 Pseudonocardia sp. EV170527-09 | reverse complement strand
CCGACCCGAACCCGTCTCGTTCTCAGCAGAGCCCATAGGGTCTGATGTCATCACTCACAGTGCCCATCCCGCCGGACGCTGAGGTCCGGCGTGTCGGGCCGGAACCACCGTTCGTTGCACAGGCCCCTTGACGTCGACGTGGACGAGTTCGCCGGGGCGCTGACGCTCGTAGCGGCGGATGACCTGGCCGGTGGGTCGGTCCATCCAGGCCAGTCGTGACATGCCGTGCCGGGCCAGTACCGCGTGCACGGTCGAGGGCGCCAGGCCCAGTAGCGGGCCGATCCGGTGCGGACCGAGTTTGCGGTCACGACGCAGCCCCAGCACCTAGTGTTCAAGCTCCGGGCTGGTCCGATGCGGGATTCGGTGGGCACGGCTGGACCGGTCGAGCAGCCCGGGAGGGCCCTCGGCGCGGTAGCGGGCGATCCACTTGTAGCCGGTGGCGCGAGAGATCCCGAGCTCGGCGGCGACATGGGCGACCGGGCGTCGATCGTTGATGACGCGCTCGACGAGCAATGCGCGGCCATGCACGGTCAGACGGGCATTACGGTGGACCACGGAGACCTCCGGGTGGTTCGGGGTGAGCGTCGACAACTCACACCTCGCCCGGAGGTCTCCCTGGTTTCAAGCCGCCACGCCGTCAACAACGCTCATGGGCAATACACCTAGCCGTATGCGGGCGCGATAGGGTTGTCCGGGCAGATTCACGACTTGCGGTCGAGCATCGTTGCGGCCACGAGGTCGCCGGACGGAGCTCGACCTACCGCGCGAACGGCAGGTTCAAGGTTGCCATGATCGAGATTCACTCATGCAACGAGGACGATAGATCCGTCTCACAAACACCAGAGTTGTGCACTAGACCGAGGCGGGGACCCAGTCACTGGCGATGTCAGACGAATTCTCACACCTCAGATCTGACTGACGCTACTCAGCTCCGAAGGAATGCCCTGGCATTTCTTGCTCGATCCTCCCTTCACGCCGACGAAGCCAACCGAGCAGGACCCCTCCCAAAGCGACGGCCAGCGTTGCAACGCCGGAGATGACTACGACCGTTCGCGGTGACAAAACCTGCAACAACGGACCGCCTACAAAGTAGCCGACTGGCGCGGCGACCATCATGATTGACGACCAGGCGGCCCCAACAGAGGGAAGCTGGACAGACGAGAAAGATGTTTGAATAAAAGTGCTCGCGACTGCCTGATATGGCGCATACACCACTCCGGCCGACGCCATGAAGGCTGTCGCCAAAGCGAACCCTGGCGCCAAGCCGACAAGGGTGATTGCAACCGCCCACAGGGCAGTCGTCAGCACCGCTGCAGTCCAGAACTGCAGACGTCCATACAATGTACTCAAGAACGAGCCAAGCACGGCCCCCGCTCCGAACAGAGACCACATCGCTCCGAGGCCGAGCGCGTTCGAACCAAATGAATTCAAGACATACAAAGGAAGCGCGACCTCGAGAAAACCGAAGAGAAAGCCGACGCAAAAAGTTAAAATCAACAAATGAAGCACTACAGAATTGCTCCGGATCGCAGCCCAGCCCGAAGATGTCAGCGAGCCGCGAGCGCGGGAGCTCGGCACGGAGGATGGCCGGCGCCGAACCGAAAGGATGACGACGAACATAAGAGTCGCCGCCGCGAGAGCCGCACATGCAAATACGACGGCAGGGTTCGCCGCCGCCGCCACAATACCTCCGACTGCCGGACCGACTATCGTAGCAATGCTACCTTGGGCCATTAACCATGAATTCGCAGCCAGACGGTCCTCGGCGCCCACCGTTGTAGCGACAATCTCATGCAACCCGCCGCGCGCCCACGGTGCAGTCACTGATCCAACCGCGAGAAGACCGAGGTATACGCCTCCACTTAGGCCACCTGCATGATAGGTCACGACTATCAGAACGTAGGAAGCCGCGCGGACGAAGGCATCAAGAACGATTATGGCGCGGCCATCGAGAACCGCGAATAGACGAGATAATGCAAATCTACCCACTATACCAGGAACATAGAGAGCACCTAGACACAGCGCCACCCAGGCGCCCTCGTAGCCGGACGGGGCAATCTCTAAGGCCAGCCACGCAACTGAGACCACGACCATTGCTCCGCCGAGCGAGTTTATGAAGACTCCAGGCAAGAGTGCCGCCAGGCCGGGGTATGAGCGAATAACCCTATAGTTCTCGGCGAGCGACCTGATGGCTCTACGAGAAGACTTGTTTGCAGTGGTCATACATTTCCTCTGGTGCGGTTAAACAATCCGCAGGGCATAAAGTCCGTCTGGACCGGCAACAAGTGCACCGGTCCAGACGCGACAGTTCACATGATTATCCGGAATCGAGCAGCACTCTTCGCGCACATCGCAGAGAAGTCGATGGAGTTGGCCCTCAGTTCGCCGGGTACGTCGGCCACATGCCCAGGATCACCGACTGGCAGCGCCGCCCGTCGCAGCACGTCCTTTACAGTAGCGCGGATACTCTCATTCAGCGGCTCTCCAGACTGCTGCTGGTCGGCCAGAATGAGAACTGGCTCGGGGTAGAATAGACTCTCACCAGCCGCGTGCCACGACACCTCATCTGCATGGGACGGCACCCGAGACCAGCGACCACTGTCACTTGCGAGGCCCATAGGGAATCCGGGAAGCGGAACGACGCCCGTATCGACAAAGATCGAATCACCGCCACCTACGGGCCGCAGTTCGAAAAGCGGAGTTAGCGAGACTCTACTATCGACCCATCCATTCGCCCCGCCGTCGACGGTTCGGTAGACAGCCTCACCAAAGGAAGCAGATGTGGGCGAGAGAGTGACGTAGATCTGGTACTCTCCAGCCATCGTCCCACTGCCGCGCAAGGTGATGGGCTTGGCTGAAACGTTTCCGAATCCGACCAGCTGAGTTCGAACAGTTGAGCCAAAATGAACGTCTTCGAGTCGCTCCATGATCGTTTCTGCGTTTCCGGTCTGATTACTCAGAGGCGTGCCATGGAACTTGACAACTTCGTCGAAGGGCTCCATTCCCGGGCCCAGCAATGTGGCGGGCACTTTGATGTGCTGGAACGCCACGTCGGTGGTTAGGAAGTCGAATCCTCGTGCGATGTCAACTCCAGCCGGTACGTCAAAAGCGGGCGGAGCAAGAAGCGGGCGCTGTAACCACTCCATGCCGTCCGCGTTCAATGATGTTCCGCGTAGGTAGTTGAGCCGCGCAGCCGTAGCCGTAGGCATCTGGTCGACATACTGAATATTCATTCCGGCTCCCCAACTGAGTGAGTCAAGTACATCTTGAGTAGTCGAGCGTAGCTAGAGTTCACGTGGGTTTCCGCTCAGAATTGAGCTTCTTGGAAGGAAGTTGAGGCGATCTTGTGGTTCGTAGCGAGTGCGTACAGCAGACTCTGGACATCGGCAGCAGCCAGGCGTTCGCGGGCCGGATTCGGATCGGAGCACAGCAGCACCGGACCGTCGGCGGCGTCGGTCGGCAACCGACCGTGTGAGGCTCGGACGTGGCGAGCGTCGAGCGGTATGACGTTCATCGTGTAGCGCAGGCCCAGCCCCTTCCGGAGCAGGCCGACCGCGGCCCTGCTCCGCACCCAGCGGTCATCCGGGTCGAAGAACAGCTCGGCCGGGTCATAGCCGGTCTTGCGGAAGATCTCCACACCACGAGCGAAATCGGGTGCCCGGCAGTCGTCGAACCAGTGGTACCAGGTGAAGAAGGCGTCCGGCGCCGCCACTGCGAGCAGGTCCCCGCTGCGCGGGTGGTCCAGGGAGTGGGCGCGCAGCCCGTCCCGGCCGAGTAGCTGTTCGATTCCGGGGACTTCGGCGAGGACGGCACGGGTGCGGGGCAGATCGGCTCGTTCGCGCACGTAGACGTGAGCGACCTGGTGGTCGGCAACGGCGAACGCACGCGATGCCATCGGGTCGAGGAGCTCCCGGCCTGCCTGGTGATGGATCTCCAGCAGGCCGGCCTCCCGCAGCGCGCGATTGATGTGCACCGGCTGCGACACCTCGGTGATGCCGTACTCGCTCAGTGCCACGACGGTCGTACCCGCCCGCGCCGCGTCGGCCAGCAGGGGCTCCAGAACCGCGTCGAGATCTGCGGCCGCGGCCCGTGCCTGCGGCGCGGCCGGGCCGTGGCGCTGCAGGTCGTAGTCCAGGTGTGGGAGGTAGACCAGGGTCATGTCGTGGTCGGATAGCACTCGCCGGGCCGCTTCCACGATCCATCGGCTCGATGCGATGCCGGCCGTCGGACCCCAGTACGAGAACAGCGGGAACGTCCCGAGCTCCGTGGTGAGCCGGTCGTGCAGCGCCGCCGGGCGGGTGTAGCAGTCCGCGGACTTGCGGCCGTCGGCGTGGTAGACCGGTCGTGGGGTCACGATGGTGTCGACCGATGCCCCCATCGCGTACCACCAGCACACGTTCGCCACCCGGTAACCGGGTCGCGCTCGCCTGATGATGTCCCAGACCTTCTCGCCGGCGACCAGCTTGTTGTGCTGGCGCCACATCAACACCTCGCCCAGTTCGCGGTCGTACCAGCCATTGCCGACGGCGCCATGTCGTGCCGGAGGCTGTCCGGTCAGGAAGGTGGACTGGACCGAGCAGGTCAGCGCCGGTAGTACGGGATCGAGGCGGGCGGTGAACCCACTTGCCGTCGCGGCCCGCAGGGCTGGCATGTCGGCGAGGGCCCGCGGGGTCAGCCCGACGATGTCGAGGACCACCAGACCGGGCCCTGCTGCTGGTCCGTGTACTGGGAGCGGGGGCATTACAGCTCCTTCACACCGAGGTCTCTCAGGCGGCCGCGCACCCACGCGAGCTCGCCGGTTATTCCGTCGATCAGGTCGTGGTCGTCCTGCGGCCGCGCGCCCGACGGCAGCACTCCCCAGGTGTAGGTCTCGAGTTCGAGGTGGTCGGTGACCGCGTGTTCGCCTCCGAGCAGCGCCTCCAGGGCCGCGACCGTGACATCGGTGGTCGCGGCCAACGGTGGGGTGGGATCGCGGTGCACCGGCACGTGGAAGTGCACGCGCCACGGGCTCCGATCAGGAAGCGGACGCCGGCCGTCCAGCGCGTCGGGAAGGTCGTCGCGCACGTCGAGACGGCCATGGTCAACGGTGCGGGTCTGATGCAGGAACCGCTGCTCGGCGAAGGCGGACAGGGCCGCTCGGGTAGCCGGATCTGCCGGGTCCTCGGCATGCAGGGCGGCCGAGAGCTGTGCCTTGACCACCGGGATCCCGGCAGCGGAGAGCTCGGCGACGGCCGGGGCCGGGTCCTCGAACCCGACCGCGAGGTGGCATGTGTCCAGGCTCAGTCCGATCCGGCCGCCCCGGTCACCGAGCAACGCGAGTGCGTCGGTGACGGCGTCCAGGACGCACCCCGGTTCGGGTTCGAGCCCGACCCGGACGGGTCGGATCTCGGTGGCGAGGGCGTCGAGCTCATGTGCGAGCAGGTCGAGCTGGACGTCGGCCCGTGCCTGGGAATCCCGGCCCCAGTCTCCGTGCCAGCCCAGGGGGACTGTGGAGACGCTGCCGTGCCGGGCGTCGTCGGGCAGCAGCGCGGCCAGGATGCGCGCGAGGTCGAGCGTGTAGTCCAGACGGTCGCGACTGGTCCAGTCCGGCTGGTACACGCTGTACTTGACCGACGGGGAGTGGAAGCCCTGGTAGGGGAATCCGTTGAGCGTGACGACCTCCAGACCCGCGGCATGCAGTCCGTGGCGGAGTTCGTCGACCGCGCGCCGGTCCGCGGCCAGAACCGCCGCCGCGGGCCTGGCGAGCCAGAGCCCGACGCCCAGCAGGTCGACCCCGAGAGCCTGGCGCACCGGCCGGGCATAGCGCACCAGCTGGTGGTGGACCCCGTCGAGGTCCTCCGCCGCATGAACATTGGTGCAGTAGGCGAGGTGGACAGCCGTGCCGTCGGAATGTGCGAACCTCACGTCATCGCCCCACAGGGGTGCCGCGCAGCACCGAGTTTCCCGCGAACGTCGCCGAGTCGCCCGGCTCCGGAATCTCGCGGTCGAGCCGGCCGTCCCGGCCGAAGAACTCCCTGGGGTTGCGCCACAGGACACGGTCGACGGCGTCGGCGTCGAAGCCGGCGGCCAGCATTGCCTCACCCGTGCGGACCGTGCTGAGAGGGTCGCTGCGTCCCCAGTCGGCTGCCGAGTTGATCATGATGCGGTCGGTGCCGTACTCGCGCAGGATCTGCACCATGCGCCGCGGATCCATCTTGGTGTCGGGATAGATCGAGAACCCCATCCACGCACCCGACTCGTGCACCGGGCCGACCGTCAGCTCATTGAGGTGGTCGATCACGACGCGGTCCGGTGCCAGCCCGGACGCCCGGATGACGTCGAGGGAACGTCGGGTGCCATTGAGCTTGTCGCGGTGCGGAGTGTGCACCATCGCCGGTAGGCCGTGCTCGACGGCCAGCTGCAGCTGCTGGGCGAAAGCGTGGTCCTCGGCCGGGGTCATGGAGTCGTAACCGATCTCGCCGACGGCGACCACACCGTCCTTCTCGAGGTAGCGCGGCAGCACGTCGAGGACCGGCAGACACCGCGGGTCCGCGGCCTCCTTCGGGTTGAGTGCGATCGTGCAGTAGTGCGCGACACCGAACTGGGCGGCGCGGAACGGCTCCCACCCGACAAGGGCGTCGAAGTAGTCAATGAAGGTCCCCACGCTGGTCCGGGGCTGACCGAGCCAGAACGCGGGCTCGACCACGGCGAGCACTCCTGCTTCCCGCATGGCCTCGTAGTCGGCGGTCGTGCGTGCGGACATGTGGATGTGGGGATCGAAGATGCGCATGATCTGCCTCCTCGGCACGGCTGTGGCGGATCGGCAGGTAGTGCCGGTCCGATCGATCACATCAGTGGTGGTGATGAGTGACGCGGCCGGTCAGCGACCGTGTTCGACCGGGAACACGACGCGGTGCGCGGCTGCGCGGCGCCGGGGATCTGCGGCCTCTAGCTCGATGAGCAGCGCCGGGCTGGGCATCAGCTTGGGGAACAGGTCGAGGATCCGGTGGACGTGGACGGGCGCGTCGCGGCCGGCAGCCACCCGTTCGTGCACGAGGTGTAGGACCTTGCGCGCCAGCTCGAGGTCGGCCCGCTGCTCGAGATCGGCGACCGCGGCCAGCGGGATGTCGAGGTAGAACGTCTTGACCACACCGTCGTGCCACAGGTCGTCACCGATCAGCCGGGCCGCGGGTCCGAGCGCCGCGGCGACCAGCCGGGGGTCGTTCGTGCGTAGCGCATCCGCCACGACGGCGCCGGCGAGCATCGAGCACTTGGCCGGGGTCAGCTCCAGCCACGGCAGTGCACGCAACACCGCCCGCCGTTCGCCGGTATCGCCATGGCGGTACAGACCGATCAGAACCGACGCCGACACCGGTACTGGCAGCGCGAGCAGAAGCTCCAGCCGGGCCGCGTCGTCGATGGTGCCGTGGACGAGGCCGAGCCGGTCGGGGCGGCGCAGCGGAGCCCGACCGCAGCGCCTGCCCACTGCCGGAAAGACCGCCTCGATCCGTTCGGGTGTGTGCCGCGTCTGTTCGACGGCTTGAGTGAGCCATGCCCGCTGCCGGTCGTCCAGACACGGCCACACCTGCCCGGGGCGTGGGGCACCGGCGGTGATCAGCCGGAGCGACGGCCCGTCGGTACGCCCGGTCATCGATAGCTCCGCAGTGCCGAGTCGAGCTCGGCGGGTACTGCGGTGGGGACCAGCCCGTTGGTGCTGCGCGTCATGCAGGCCACCGTCTGGCGGCCGGCGGCGACCAGGGTGCTGCCGCGGTGGTAGTCGAATCCCATCTCGACCCGGTTGCCATCGGCCCGGACCAGTGCCATGGCGACCTCGACGTCGTCGAGTGCCCGGCACTCGTCGTAGAAGTCCATGCTGCACGACACCGTCACCAACGCCAGCTCTCCCGCGGCAAGGGAGTCGATGACCCCGGGAGCGTGGTCGGCGAGGAACAGCTCCCGGCAGTGGCCCTGCCAGTGCAGGTAATGGGCGAAGTACACATTCCCCACCAGGTTGGTCTCGTCGAAGGTGACCCGGTGCCGGTACCGGTAGACGGTACTCATGCCGCGGGCTCCTGCACCGGGTCGACGGAACGTGTGACCGCCGCCGCGGCCGCGTCGGCAAGCAGGACGGCGCAGACGGTGCCGGAGGCCGGACCGCCAGCCCGCGGAGCCGTCACGACCCGTCGTCCGTCGCTGCCGACGAGCTCGATGAAGCCGTCCGCGGTGGTGTGCCCGACCGACATCGGCCCGGTCAGGCCGGCAGCCCGAGCGGCAGCGACCCGCTGGGCCGCGTGACTGCCACCGGCGGCGGCGACGGCGGCGACCTGACCGTCGTCGGTGGGCGCACACGTCTCGGTTCCCTCGACCAGATCGCTGTCGAGGAGCTCGATGCGCGCAGCGATCCCCTCCTCCCGTACACGCCGGGACATCCATGGTCCCGTCAGCTCCGCCGGCATCTCGGCGGCATCCCGTGTCGCCCCGGTCGCCCGCAATCGCAGGCCCGAGATGCGGCCGATGGCCGCGCCGAGCCCAGGGTCGGAGAGCTCCACATCGAACACGTAGTCCTCGCCGGGGGTGTCGATCTCGACGGCATCGACGCGCACGATGCCGCCGGGACGACGCCACAGCTCGATACGGTCGATCGTCACCGGAAGCGCCGTACGGTGCGGGACGCAGGGCAGCAGAACGTGCAACGCGGCGTCGAGCAGCCCGGGGTCGCCGGTGCTCAGGTCCTGGGAGTGCAATGGGGAGAACCACCGCGTCGTGGTGTCGGCCCGGACATAGGCGGTGACGGTGAACGCCGTGAGGTGGCGATAGCCGATCAGCCGCCGGAAGCGCCCCTGGTGGAAGAGCACCGAGTCGTAGAGCGGATGGTCCTCCTGGGCCGGGTCGAGTGGTTGCTCCGGGTCTCGCGCGGGGCCAGGTGGTGCCGGTGTCACGACTCGGCCGGCGAACGCCGTGCGGCCCACTGAGCCCGTGCGCAGAACGGTCCGTACTGTGTCGTCCGGCTCGACCAAGGCGAGGGTCTGCACGGTGATGGGCTGAGTGGGCTCGACGACGATCGGTTCACGGAACTCGAGGTCGGTCATCGCGAACGCGGCGTCGTCGCGGGTGAGGTCGTGGCCCAACGTCGCCCGGGCGGCCTGGACCAACGCCTCGATGCCGAGCACTGCGGGCAGGACCGGAGTCCCCCCGATCTCGTGCTCGCGCAGATAGGGATCGTCACCGAGCGATATCTCGGAGTCGAACACACCCTCGATCCCGGGAATCGACACCGGCCGGCGTTCGACGAAGCGGCCGCCGACCGGCACTGCGGGACCGGGTAGACACAGGACGGGTGTGGGTACGAAACGTGAGGTCATCACCACCGCAGTGGGAGCGGTCCGGTCGGCGATCAGCGCCAGGAACGCCTCCACCCCGTGATCGGGGTCGATCGGGACCACTCCTCGGCGGCGGAGACCTGTGAGGACGCCGAGCCGGGCGGCCATCCCTGAGCCCTCCCACGCCGACCATTCGATCACGTGCGTACGAGCCCGGTCGCCGAGCCGGGCGGCGCGGTGTTGAACTGCGTGGCGCAACCAGTCGTTGGCGACGCAGTACTCGGCCTGACCGTCGAGGCCCTGCCGCCCGATGATCGACCCGAAGGCGACCAGCAGGGTGAGGTCCTCAGCCAGCGCCTCCGCGAGCAGGTCGAATCCGTCGACCTTCGGCGCAAGGGTCGCCCGCAGGGACGCTCCGTCGACCGTGCGCATCGGCTGCGGGTGGTTGAACGCGGCCCCGTGCAACAGGCCACGGACCGTCCCGATGGTGCGGGCCTCGGCGACGAGCCGAGCCACGTCGGTGGGGTCGGTGATGTCGCCGCTCAGGTAGCGGGCACCGACCGCAGCGCGGAGCTCTGTGATCGCGGCGCTCACCGCTGGATCGGCTTCCGATCGCCGACCGACGAACACCGGGATGGCGCCGGTCGATGCGGCGAGCCCGCGTGCGCACAGCGCTGTGATTCCTGTGGGACCGCCGGTCACGAGCACGACGTCCTGCGCGGCCAGCGGCCCGCTCGCGGTGGATGGGGTGAGCGTTGCGAGTCGGGCGGTCCGGGTCCACAACGTTCCGTCGCTCCCGACGCGCAGTTCGCGCCAGCGCACCGGGTCGGACACGAGGCGTTCGACATCGCACGAGACGGGCGTCGGGTGGTCGTCGAGGAGGTCGACGACGACGGTGGGGACGCCCAGCTCGGCGAACGCCGAGCGGGCCACTCCCACGGCCGCGGGATGGGAATGGTGGCCGATGAGCAGCCGGTCGGGCGGCTCGTCGCCCAAGCGGCGAAGCAGGTCCGCGATCTCGTCGACGCCGTCGTGGGCAGTGAGCGCGACGGCGAGCCCCCGCAGGAGGATCGACGGGTCGTCCGTGGCGCGGGCGAGTTCGTGCCAGGGGTGCCCGGGCGGTGCCGCCACCGACCAACGAACAGCGTCAGCGGCCCCGGGGGGGCCTGCGACGGCCGGTTCGAACCGGACCCATTCATCGCTCAGCGTCCGGATCCAGCGATCGACGGGTTCGGCCGCCTGCGGTACCGCCGCGTCCTCCACCGGCGGCGCGTCGAGCAGGTCGACGAGGTCACGCACCGTCAACCGCTCCATCGTCTGCGGCGGGCCGGGCGGCTCGACTCCGAGTTCACCCGCCACCCCGACGACGAGCTGCACGACCTGCAGTGAGCTCAAGTGCAGGTCATCGAGCAGCGACAGGTGTTCGGTGAACTCCTCGTCCGGCAACTCCAGCGTCCGGGCCAGATACGAGATGACGGTGTCCAAGGTGGTCGACGTGCACCGCCGGTCCGGCGCGCCTGTGGCGGGTGCCGGGTCATCGGTCGGGGTGAGCATCGGCCGAGTGCAGGGGACGACGGTGGTCGAGCGGGGAGGGACGGAGACCGGCGGCTGAGGTGCCCCAGGCCGGCGCGGTGGGTCGACGTCCGCCCCGTCTGCGGGAGGGACGGTGGGGGTGGTCTCGCAGGGCCCGGTCATGAACCGCGGCGGGGTGTCCGGCAGTGCGCGATGGGGGCGGTCGGCGAACCAGTCGTCCAGCTCGGCGCCGCAGGTCGCGGCGAGAACCGCGGTCGCGGTGGCGTGGGCCCGGGGATCTCCCCCGACGTCCATCGCCACGACGGGGACGGCGGCGCCGTCCAGCGCTGCCAGCGTGCTCAGCATCGCCCCGGGTCCGATCTCGACCACCAGGTCGGTCATCGCGGTAAGCTGCTCGATCGCCTGCCGGTACCGGACGGGCTCGGTGAGCTGCTTCACCAGCACATCGCGCAGCTCGGCAGCGTCGACGTCAGGATCGTGAAGGCCACCAGACACCGTCGAGATCAGGGCCGCCGTCGGCGCGGTGAACGGCACCGTGTCCAGTGTCTCGCGTAGCGGCGCGGCGACGGCCTTCATCGCGGCCGAGTGGAACCCGTGCGACACCGGCAGCCGCTGTCCGGCGATGCCGTCCTCGCGTAACCGTACGACCAGCTCCTCGAGCTCGGTGATCGGTCCGGCCACGACGGTGTGGGCGGCGGAGTTGATCGCCGCAATCTCCAGCGCGGTGCCGTCGATACGGGTGAGGACGTCGTCCACGGCCGCGGCGACTCCGGCCATTCCCGTTCCGGCCCGGCCGTGGGCCGCCATCAAACGGCCCCGCTCGGCCGCCAGCAGTACCGCTGCCTCGGGGGCAAGGGCTCCAGCCCAGACCAGTCCGCTGATCTCACCCAGACTGTGCCCGACCGCGGCGACGGCGTCACATCCGAGACGTTCCAGCCACTCGACTCCGGCCAGGGTGGAGGCGACGATGACCGGTTGGGCGACCGCGGTGTCGACCACCCCGTCGGCGGCGGCCGGGAGATCGAAGCGTCGGTGGGCCCAGGACGGGAGTTCGGGTCGGACCGGGGCGGCCTGGCCCGGGAAGACGAGCCCCAGCTTGGCGGTACCGTTGCCCAGAGCCCACCCCGCGCGCACGTCGAACAGCGGCCCGCCGGTCCAGGATCCGGCCGCATCGGCGGCCGCCTGCGCCGCCGACACCAGCTCCTCGGCGCTGCGGGCGACCAGAGCGGCGCGAGCAGCGCCCCGCTGGCCACGGTGCCAGGTCGTGGCAGCGAGGTCCCGGATCTCAGCGATGCTGAGGTCGGCGGCGACCGCAGCGAGCTCCCGCAACTGGTTCCGCACCATCCGTGGCTCCGGCACGCTGATCATCACGATCTCGTGTTCTCCGGGCCGTCGGGACCAGAGGCGTTCGCGTATGGTGCGGCGTGGCCGCTTCCCGTCGACCGAACCGACGACGACGTGCGCGTTGATGCCTCCAAATCCCATCGAGGACACCCCGGCGACCAGGCGCGGCCCGGACCATTCGCGGGCCTGCTGCAGAAGCTGGAGCTTGCGGCCGCGTCCGGTGAGCATCGGGTGCGGGGTCACGCAGCCCGTGGCGGGTGGAAGGATCTGCCGGTGCACGGCCGAGACGGCCTTGATCAGTCCCGCCGCCCCGGCAGCGGCCTTGGTGTGACCGATGTTGGCCTTGATCGAGCCCAGCACGGCCGGATCAGCCGACGCGGAGCGGACATGGGACAGCGCCGTGAGCTCCACCTCGTCGCCGATGGCGGTTCCCGTTCCGTGTCCCTCGAACAGCGCCGCGGCGTCCGGGTGAAGTCCGGCCCGCCGATAGGCTCGCTGCAGGGACAGAACTTGGCCCGATGTGACCGGCCGGGTCAGCCCACCCGCACCGTCGGTGGAGGTGGCCCATCCGAGGATCTCGGCGTATATGCGGCACCCGCGCCGGCGGGCCTCGTCGCTGCGCATGAGTACCACGAGACCGCAGCCCTCACCCGGGAGGAAGCCGGTGGGCCGGGCGTCGTAGACCCGCATCTCGTTCTCGGCCAGCGCACCCAGCCGGGAGAAGCCCACGACCTCGAGTGGGTCGATAGACATGTCGACTCCACCTGCCAGAGCGACGTCCAGGTCGTCGGCGACCAGCGCGGAGCACGCTTGGGCGACCGACAGCAGGCTGGACGAGCACGCCCCGTCGACGGTGAATCCGGTGCCGTGCAAGTCGAAGGTGTTGCAGATCCGGCCTGCGATGGTGTTCGCGAGTGCCCCGGCGAGCGACTCGTCGCCGGGGGCGGGGAAGGGGTGCTTCACTCGAGCCTCGAGACCCTGCAGGGCCACTGCGATCACGTCGTCGGACACACCGGCCTCGACGAGCGCGGCTGTCGAGGCCTCCGCGATGAACGGCCAGCGGTAGCGGAGCTGGGCCGCGCGCGTGAACTCCCCGGCCAGGGAGTTGCCCAGCACGACTCCGACACGGTCACGGTCGAGCCCGTCGCCGCGTGGATATCCCGCGTCGGCCAGGGCCGCGGACGCGGTCTCCAGGGCGAGCCAGTGGGTGTGGTCGACGGCGCGGTGCAGCGATCCGGAGACCCCGTAGGCGGTGCGGTCGAAGTCCCAATCCCGCAACACGGCGGCATGGGTGAGGTAGGTGCGATCGGGATCGGTCCGTTCCCCCCGGTAATCGGCGCCCAGACGGGCGAGGGGGAGCCGCCGGAACGCCTGGCGGCCGGCGAGCGAGTTCTCCCACAGCTGCTCGTGTCCGGTGGCGTCGGGATAGCGGGCGCCCATGCCGACGACCGCGATGGGCACCGTCATACCGTCGCCCCCACTGTGGCGGGGTCACTGGTGCGTCGCCGGACGGCGGGCATCCTGGAGGAGGACCACAGGACTACCGCTCGCAGCAGGCAGGTCGCCACGAGAGCGAAGAACAGTCCGAACACGACTCCGTTGACGACCAACAGTCCGTACACAGCGGCCGTGGTGAGCCCGAACCCGACCTGAGCGGCCGGACGGACGGGTGTCGACCCCGGGTCGGTGATCATGTAGTTGGTGAAGAGGATGAACGCGAGGCCGGTGGCCGGCAGCAAGGCTGCTATCAAGCTGTGGTCCAGCAGCAGCCACCGCACGACGGCCTGGATCACGAACCCGGCGAGCCAGCCCGAGATCAACGGAATCTTCCCGGTGAGCTTCGCGTTCAGCATCGTGCCCAGGCCCAGGATTGCCAGCGGGAGCAGCCAGTCGATCGCTCCGGTCGTGGCGTTCGTGAAGTGGTACGGCGGCGCGATACCTACCCAGGGGAACAAGAGCAGCACGACGACGATGCCGGTGTTGGAAGGATTCAGCACGTGGCGCAGCCGGCCGTCGAGCCGGAGCCGGACGATGTACTTGGAGGCCACCGCCACGGTGGTGGCCAGCAGGTAGGGCCACAGGACCGAGCTTCCCCACAACAGCATCGCGCAGGCCAGTGCCGCGATGTGGGCGGGCAGCAGGAACATCAGCACCGCGCGTGGGCCACCCGCATACTCGGGTGCCCGGTCGTATGCCCGGCTGTCGACGTATTCGAGGACGAGTGCCACGCCGTACGCGGTCAGCACCGTGGCGATCGGAGTGATCGGCGACTGCTCGAAACCGAGGAACAGGTGACCGAGGACGTTGAGCACGGTGATCGACACTGCGAAGCGCAGCAGCGCCTTCTCGCGGCGCACGGCTGGTGTCAGCTTCCCAGCCGCGCCCTGGCCGGTCTGCGGGACGTCGGGGGCAGGCACCGGCGCGGCGGTCGGCACGGCGGTGGCGACGGGAGTGTCGGCAGAGTTGTTGAGCAAAGTCATCGCTGAGTCGCCGTTCCGCTGTCGAGGACGATGGTGTGATGGCCCGGGGTGACGGGGACCGTGCGGGTGTGGGCTCCCGCGCCGTCGGTCCAGCGCACGACCGCAGTGGTCGGGGCCCCGTCCGGGAGCGGCAGGTGGACCTGGGCCGCGGAGACGCCGGCGTGGCCGTTGGCCGGGAACAGCTGCGTGCGGTGCGTCTGCGATCCGCTGGCCCACTCGACCGACGCGCCAACGGCGTCGACCATGACCCCGGGTACCGCGCCTGGCCGCAGGAGGCGCAGGAACGCAGCCGGACGTGCGTCGCCGGTGTTGCGCAGCACCGTCGAATCGGCCCACTGCTTGGCCACGAGGGCGTCGAGCCGACCGTCGCCGTCGATGTCGCCGAGGGCGATCCCACGGCTCGGCTCGTCCGCGGTGAGACCAAGAGCGGGCGCCAGGTCGGTCATCGTGCCGTCGTGTCGACGGACCCACAGCGGGTTGTGCTCGTGGCCGGACAGGTCGTCTCCCGCTCCGAACACCGGCCACGCGCCGGTCAGGTGCAGCAGCTGGTCGTTGCCCATGGCCAGTTCCTGCAGCAGTGGCCATCGGTCGGTCTCGCCGCGTAGGAAGCCGACTGTCTGGAGGAACTCGTCGTGGCCGGAGTTGTCGAAGTCGCCCGCCTTGATGTCCCAGGACCAACCGCTGCGGGCCATCCCCTTCTCCTCCGCGCGGTCGGTGTAGGGCAGCTCACCGGCGAGCAGGGTCCGGCCGTCGCCGTGTGGTGAGAACAGGAAGTTGCTCTCGTGCAGGGCGTAGTCGGAGGTGATGTTGCTGACCGCGATCCGCGGCAGCGTCTCGTCCGGCTCGTAGCTGTAGGTCACGCCCATGCCCTTGAACGAGTCGTGCCCCAGGGCGTGGGATCGCGGGGTGAGCAGGTCCCGGTCGCCGCGCACCGTCTCGAACCGGGGCGAGCCGGGACTGGAGTTGTTGACCAGCATCTGATCGGGCCCGAAGTCGTTGGCGACATAGATCTCCGGCAACAGATCGCCGGTAAGGTCCTGCGCCCCGAATGCCAGGGTCCAGGAGCGTGCCGACTCCTCCGGGAAGGCGTGGCTGAGATCGGTCAGCCGGGGTGGTGCACCGGCCCGCCCGGTCGGTTCGGTGATGAAGAGACGATTGGCGCCCGCGTTGTGGGCCATCCCCATCGACGCCTGCATCTGCATGCGGGTTTCGCCCGGGCTGGCCGGATCGAGCACTCGTGCCCCATCGGGGAAGTAGTTGCCGACCATGACGTCGAGGTGGCCGTCGCCGTCGCCGTCGGCGGTGGACAGCGCGGTCGTGTTCCACACCTGCATCGGGGTGACCATCTCGACCGGGCGGAAGTCGGCGGCCGTGGGCACCGCGGTCGGGTTCGATCCGGTACGCAGGAACATCACCGGGGACCGCCCCCAGTAGTAGGCGATGATGTCGGTGCTCCCGTCGGAGTTGATGTCCGCGGGCACACATCCCATTGGTGCCATCGTGTGGTCGTAGGGAAGGCCCTCGGGCCGCAGGACGACGGGCGCGTAATCCGGAGTACCCGAGCCGGGGACCGCCCGGAGAGTGAGCGAGTCGTCGCGAGGGTCGACCAGGCAGGCATCTGCCGGGCGGCCGTTCCCCCGTAGATCGGCCAGGCCCACTGCCGCCCCGACCGCGGAGATCCAGCCCCGGATATGGTGCAGGTCGGGTGCGACCTCACGCTCGAACGCAGGGTTGAGGGGCGCTTCGTTGATCAGAATCTGCTCGAATCCGAAGGTCTGGGCGAGTTCGGTCTGCTCCGCTGCCGAGGCGTCGGGACGTATGGTGGCCAGCGCGAGCACGATCGCCAGCGCGATACCGATCACGCCGGCGAATCCCCGGAACCGTCGAGGGGCACGGCTCATCGGATGTCTCCGGACAGGTCGACGGAGGGTTTCGCGGCCGCGGCGACGAGTTCACGCAGCCGGGTGCGCCACAACTCGTAGGTGATGACGTCGTCTGCGTCGAGTCCCTCCGCGGCCGCGGAGGTCCATCCGGCGACGTCCTCCGGGTGGGTGCCGAGCAGGTACTGCGAAGCGTCAGAGGTGAAGGAGGGCACGATCCCGGATCGGTGGCGTGCGGCGACGCCGAACGCCACGCCCTGCAGGAGGTCCGAACGGTGGTCTCGGCTGCGGTGCAGCAGCGCCGCCGCATCGGACTCGGTGAGGGCTCCCGCGTAGGCCGAGGCGAGACCGACTCCTGCCCAGAGCGGCCCGCGCACCCGGGGCGGCAAGGTGCTCAGGCGGTCGGCGATCGAGTCGGGGTGGGCAGATTCGACGAACCATAACGCGCGGCCGACCCCGGACATGCGCGCCCGCCAGGTCGAGACGTGTGTGCCGTCCGGTTCCGTTCGGCACATGCGTTCCAGGGCGCGCGGTCGGGCGAAGAACGCTCTGGCGAATCCCGCGCCGTCCAGGGCCAGCCAGCGCAGCAGCGGGCTGGAGGTGAGTCCGAGGCGCATCGGCAGCCGGATCAGCGCCGGAAACCATCCGGTGCCGACATGGATGAGGTGGATGTACCCGTCTCCCGGGCCCGAGGCCAGCCTGGTCACCGCTCGTGCTCGGCCGCCGGTGATCGCATCGCGCCCGGCGGCGTACATCGCCGCACCCTCGTAGGCGAATCCGCGCTCGATCTCCGGAACGGTGGCGAGCGCGTCGTGGGGGTCACGCCAGTGGTCGACGGCGAGATTGGCCCCGTGCAGGAAGCTTCGTGCGTGCTCCTCCAGGCGCCGACGGTGTTCGGGTCGGTCGAGGCGGAAACGACGCCGCTCGAAATCGGCCATCGATAGTGGGAGTTGGCGCAGGATCGCGGGGAGCTGGGTCTGTGCGGTCACTCGTCGCCTCCGTCCGGCGGCTGGACGGGCAGTTCCGACCAGGCCACACGTGCTCTAAACGTCCTCTTTCGTGTAACAACTGCTGAGGAGCCTAGGAACGAATGCCTGCCGGTTCTGTCTCGGAGAAGACGTCGCATCTGCTCGAAACAAAGCGTTGCCAGGAGGGGCATCTTGGGCTACGGCGACCAGCGATGTTGGGCCGACCGGCGGTGTACGACACGAAGAATCCGCCTGCACGATGAAGCCGACCGGCCTCAGCTGAGTCCCATCAGCCGTGTGCAGCGTGCGAGGGCCTCGTTGTCTCCGTCGATCTTCAGACGTCCGGCGACGACCGCCTGGAACGGGGTGGTCAGTCTCCCCCCGATGTCGACGAAGGTCTCGGCGTCGGTGTCGATGACGAGCGCCGGGGATGTGGCGCTCCCGCGCCGCATGAACGTCTGCCCACCGTCGACGTCGATGTGGAAGGTCTCGTCGTCGACATTGAACTCGTAGCTCTCGTTGACGTCGGGTACGGCCGACCGGTCGATCATCGACTCCACGGCCAGGAAGGCCCAGGCCGCACGCGTCTCCCCACGCTCGGGCCGTCGCTCCACCACGTGCGGAAGCTGATCGAGGCCCCACCGGGCGAGGGCGAGGATGGGTTCACGAAGACGCTCGCCGCTGTCGGTGAGCTGGTAGGCGCGGCCCCGACCGTCGGACTCCAGGCGGTGCTGTTCGATCAGACCGTCGTCGACCAGCGACCGCAGCCTGCGGGTCAGCAGGTTCGGTCCGATACCGGGCAGGTTGGCCAGCAGGTCATTGAATCGCGCAGGCCCGAGCAGGAGCTCCCGCACGATCAACAGGGTCCACCGTTCGCCGAGCAGGTCCAGCCCGACAGCGAGGCCGCAGAACTGCCCGTAATGCCGTCGCTCGGACACCGGACCTCCCTGATCGATGAACTCCAATATAGTCATCGATGCCGAGAATGCGGCGTGGGGTTCGGGTGGCAGGGCGAGTCAGGGCGGTCAAGCAGGTGGTCGCAGCTCGGCGACCTCGGGCAGCGCGCTCGCCGTCTCGCGCAGGTCCGCCAGCGCCCGTGCCGGTAGGCGGTCGGCCCGGTGAGAGTCACGGGAGAGCTCGAGCGCGACAAGTCCGGTGTACCGGACCTCGGCCAATGCGGCCAAGACTGAGGGGATGTCCATGTCGCCGAGCCCCGGGGCGAGATGTTCGTGCACCCCGCGGCGCATGTCCTCGAGCGAGACGGCCCCCAGGTCTGCCCGGAAGGCACGCACCGCCGCAGCAGGGTCCCAACTGCCGGCGACGAGGCAGTGACCCGTGTCGAGCGCCAGCCGAAGTGGAGGTACCCGTCGGGCCAGTTCTGCCCACTGGTCGCAGTCCTCCACCAGCATCCCGGGCTCGGGTTCGAACGCCACGACAACCTCCCGCCGCTCCGCGTGGTCGACCACCGCCGAGACTCCCTCGCACAACCGATCCCAGCACTCGCCCCGGTTCGCCCCGGCCGGCGGCGCCCCCGACCAGAACGACACGGCTTCGCTTCCCAGCTCAGCGGCCAAGTCGATGCAGCGGTGAAGGAATCCGATGCGGCGGGCGCGGCCATCGGCTGCGTCGCAGACCAGGGTCGGTTCGTGCTTCCGGCGAGGGTCCAACAGAAAGCGGGCGCCGGTCTCGATGGTCGACGCTAGGCCGAGCGCGTCGAGGAGGCCTGCGCACGCTCGCACCTCGGCCTCGGCGGATGCGCCGAAGGGGTCGAGGTGGTGCACGTCCGGAGTGATGGCCACCCCGTCATATCCGCAGTCGGCGAGCAGGCGCAGCGCGTCGTCGAGGCGGTGGTAGGCCATGCCGTTGGTGTTGTAGGCGAACCGGATCATCGCCGGCCAGCTCCGTTCTTGCGATCAGATTGCTGACCTATCCCCGCTAGAGGGACATCCGGGCCCTTGTCCGAGGCGCTCGGCTGCTGCGCCGCATAGCGCTCCTGGGCCATCTGGCGCAGCGCCGCGAGAAGGGCGTCGCCAACGACGGTTCTCACGGTTGTGGCCTCTGCGATCGCAACATCGTCCCAGCTTCTGTCCACGGCCTCGATGTCGGCGCGCGCTATTTGGTCCGCCGCCGCAGCCCAGCTGAGCAGCTGCGTTCGACTAGGCAAGTGGCCCAGATCGATCATCCTGGCCACCACGTCGATCGCGGATCGCTGGGCGGGTGATCGGTCAGATTCGACCCACTCCATCACGCCGATAATGTCGTTGATCAAGGCAGCGGCGGGGCCGCGGGCTACTACCGATGTACCTCCGTCCCCAGGTTCGGCGGCGTAGAGCAGAGTTCCGAGAATATGCCGGGTCGGTCGCTGTGGGTCGTCGACAGCGGCGAGCACTTCTCTGGTCGCGGAGACGGACAGACCCCCGACATCGAGCAGCACCCGGATCAGTCTGATCCGATGTGCGTGTGTCTCGTCGTAGCGTACCTGCGCAGGTGCCTTCGCGGGGGCAGCGCGATGAAGCATCCCTTCCCGGACGTAGTACTTAATCGTGGGAATCGGCACTCCGGTGATCGCCGACAGCTCAGACACCCTCATACCGCGATCTGTGCTCATGTGACTACGGCGTCCAGCGCTGATCCAGCGCGGAGGATCCGCCGAGTGTCCGGTCCACCGACGTCAACCCGGCATGACCGCGCTCGACAACCAATTCGGGGACCGGCAAGGCTGCCAAGCTACGGAACAAGATCCGACCCCTATCCCCTGAGACCGCCACCTGTCGTGTCTGCTTCGGGCCATTGACGAGCATCAGTCGACGCTCCGACTCATCCCAAAGGACACAGAACGACGACTCTTCGAGCAGTTCAATGGAGAGACACTTCCGGCGGGAGTAGACAGCGTTTACTGCAGAAGTCGGAGGGTTACAGCGATTCCCGTGGAGTGCAGCCACCCACATCAGAGTACTTGTTCGCAATGCGCCGATCACGAGCGGCGCGATGCGGGACTCGTCGACCCGAATGGTCGCGCAGTTGACTGCACCCGGTGCCCCGGACTCATCAGGGCCGGGCCAGGACCGGGGCATAGAGGTGCTCAGCCGCCACGGAATCTGAGCCATGCTCACATCGACTTCCGTGCGGAGGCTCGACGGACCGGGATGACTGAAGGTGCGCAGCTCCGATGAGCGCAACACAGCACCCCTCCTCCTCGTCGGATCATGTCGAGGTGCAGCCGATTCTGCCGGTCAACCGAATAGCCGCTGTCCTCAGAATAGCCAGCCCCCCCCCGGGATTGATGCTCAAAATTGAGCAGCGGATCAGTCTCGAGATTGGTATCCGGGACCCTCGCTCACGACGTGGAGGACCTGGCCGTCGCCAGTGCGAGCTCGCCCCTCCCGCGCTATCTCGCCGGCGACACGACGGACGAGGGTGTCCCGTGACAGCCCCTGTCCGCGTACGGGCTCTGATGTCGCTGTAGGTACGAGCTGGTTTGTCGTTGGTCCGGCGCGTCGGACCGAAGATCA
>NZ_VRMC01000714.1:0-228 GCF_008369905.1 Pseudonocardia sp. EV170527-09 | reverse complement strand
CTATCCCTCTAGAAGCATGTGCGTAGTGCTTGATTTTTGATGACTTATAAACTTTTGCAATAAGTATATGAGTTCTTATGACTAATGTTGAGTCCATGGATCATACACACTTTTACCTTTCCACCATTGCTAGCCTCTTCGATACCGTGCATTGCCCTTTCTCACCTTGAGAGTTGGTGCAAACTTCGCTGGTGCATCCAAACCCCGTGATACGATACGCTCTATGAC
>NZ_VRMC01000713.1:0-228 GCF_008369905.1 Pseudonocardia sp. EV170527-09 | reverse complement strand
CATAACCGGCGAGCGCGTCAGCCCCTTCGCAGCCCCGGGCCTTGAGGGTGATGCGGGCGGGCCAGGCGCTGTCGAGGTTACCGACATTACGCAGGGCGATGTCTTGCAGGCCATTCTGATTGGTGAACGTCAGGCCGAGCTGGCTGCTCAATGCATCGCCTCGGGCGACCGCACGCAGCGTGCTCAGGCTCCAGGCTCTGCGGTCGTTGGCCAACGGCAGGCGAAACC
>NZ_VRMC01000712.1:0-228 GCF_008369905.1 Pseudonocardia sp. EV170527-09 | reverse complement strand
CCGCACTCCTCGCAGTGGACGACCTCGTCGGCGGGCGCCGTGCGGACCTGGCTGAGGAAGGTCCGGTCCAGCTCGCGCCGGCAGGCGCCGCAGCGGGACTCGCGCAGCTGCCCGGCCGCGACCCGGCCGCCGGCGCGGAGGCGCTCGTAGTCGGCGAGCAGGTCCGCGGGCTGCGCGGCGACGAGCTCGGTGCGGGCACGGTCGCGCCCGCACCGAGCTCGTCGCCGC
>NZ_VRMC01000711.1:0-228 GCF_008369905.1 Pseudonocardia sp. EV170527-09 | reverse complement strand
GTGGCTGGCTGCAGCTGCCCTCCCCCGCCGTCGCCGAGATCGCCGGCTCCGTCGGGTTCGACCTGGTCTTCGTCGACACCCAGCACGGCCTGATCGGCGACGACACCGTCCTCGGCATGCTGCAGGCCCTGTCCGCGACCGGGAGCCCGTGCGCCAGCGCCAGGTCCGACGGCCCGACGAACACCGCCGCCACCCCGTCGACGGCCGACATCGTGGCCGCCGCCACCC
>NZ_VRMC01000710.1:0-228 GCF_008369905.1 Pseudonocardia sp. EV170527-09 | reverse complement strand
ATGGGTCCCTATGGCTCTCTATGTGTCCCAATGCCTCTCTATGTGTCCCTATGGGTCCCAATGCCTCTCTGTGGGTCCCTATGGGTCGCTATGGGTCCCGTCAGCGCTGTGTGTGCCCCATAGGCGTCGCTTTGTGTCCCTATGTGTCCCTATGTGTCCCTATGGGTCGCTAAGGGTCCCTATGGGTCGCTATGGGTCCCGTCAGCGCTGTGTGTGCCCCATAGGCGT
>NZ_VRMC01000709.1:0-228 GCF_008369905.1 Pseudonocardia sp. EV170527-09 | reverse complement strand
GGACCCTGGCCGACGGCTGGGCCTACGCCCGACTCTATGAGTCGACCCGCCAACGCAACGACGCCCTACCCGGCTGGATGCACTTCTACAATCACCACCGCGCTCACTCCGCCATCGGCGGCCAGCCACCAGTCACCAGGCTGACCAACCTGGGACTGCCCCGAGTTCGGTTGACCCGATCTCGGTAGGTGGGTCAGGCCGCGTGGGCGGTGTTGAGCAGTGTCTCGA
>NZ_VRMC01000708.1:0-228 GCF_008369905.1 Pseudonocardia sp. EV170527-09 | reverse complement strand
GGTGCGCCAGTCGCACCCAGCTTGAGCTGCGATTTCCTTCCACGTCGCCCCGGCCGCGCGCAGCGGGGCGAACCTCCTGATATCCATCCATGCCTCCACAGGCAGGATCACGGGCGACCACCCTCCGGGCTCTGTCAACCACCAAGCAGACGAGCCCGGAGGGTCGTCCCTCCCTGAGCTGATCTTCGGTCCGACGCGCCGGACCAACGACAAACCAGCTCGTACCTA
>NZ_VRMC01000707.1:0-229 GCF_008369905.1 Pseudonocardia sp. EV170527-09 | reverse complement strand
ATACCACAGCAGTCCCCTACGAGAGCTTGATCGAGCAAGCGTCGGATATCGTGTCCGCCTATGTCTCGAATAATTCAGTACCGGTCGGGGAATTGCCGGCGCTTCTGGCTGGCGTACATGAAGCGCTCCTGAAGCTTGCGTCGCCGCCGCCCGCGACGCCCGAGGTTGCGGACAAGCCGACCCCGGCCCAAATCCGCAAGTCGATCACGCCGGATGCCCTGATTTCGTT
>NZ_VRMC01000098.1:0-21349 GCF_008369905.1 Pseudonocardia sp. EV170527-09 | reverse complement strand
AGGACAGAGCACTGTCCCCGGTCCCGGCAGCCGTGTCATGATCGCGCCCGGGCCAACGACACGTCAGGTCGTCCATCAACCGACACCACAGCCCGTCCCCGGACAACGCGATCCCGGGCAGTCCGTCCGCTGCGCCCGCGCCCGCGGCGAGCTCCCGCAGGCGCTCGGGTGTGGCGATCATGGGCTGCGGGGCGAGGAACCGGTGCTCGGCCTCCGCGGGCAGCCCGAGGTGCAGGTCCAGGCCCAGCGGCCCGGTCAGCAGCTCCCGGACGAGCACACCCACGTCCGACGAGGTGGCCCGGCGGACCACCTCGCCGGTGAGGGCCGACTCGACCAGGGCGTGGTAGCCCGACGAGGTGCCGGGACGCCAGAACGGGCGCTGCGCCCCGAGCCGCTGGGCCACCAACCGGTCGTCGGAGAGCTCGTCGACGGAGAAGCCCTCGGGCGTGCCGACCAGACCCGCCTGGTGGGCGAGCAGCTCACGCAGCAGCAGGTCCTGCTTCCCGCCGGTGGCGAACTCCGGCCAGTAGTGGGCGACCCGCTCGTCCAGGTCCAGGACCCCCTCCTGGACCAGCAGCGCGACGAGGAGGTGGGTCACGCCCTTGGTCGCCGAGTAGATGCCCAGGAGGGAGTCGGGGCCGGTCTCCGGGCCGGCCCACAGGTCCACCACCGGCCGGCCCCGGTGCCGGGCCGAGACCTGGACGTCGAGCGGGGCGCCCTCGGCCGCGATCAGGGCGGTGAACGCGTCCCGCACGGGTTCGAAGCCGTCGGCGACCGTGCCCTGCACCGTGGGCCCCTCGAGTGTCCGCATCGCCTGGTCCTCCCTCTTCGTCGTTAAGTGACCATTGGATACTAACCCGAGCGGGCTGCCACCGAACCGTGACGGGCGCCTCGCCTACAGTCCGGCCCATGACACCGACCCCGGACCCGGGCAGTCCCGGACGCCGGCCGGGCCGGCCGCCGCGGCTCAGTCGCGACGCGATCGTCGAGGCCGTCGCGTCCACCGCGAACCTCGACACCCTGACGGTGCGTGAACTCGCCGCCCGGCTGCAGGTGAGCCACGGCGCGCTCTACCGCTGGGTGCGCAACCGCGACGAGCTCGTCGACCTGGTCAGCGCGACCGTGGTCGACCGGGTCCTGGGCAGGCTCGACGACGACCCCCGCGGACCGGCCCCGACGGCCGCGGACCTGCTGGAGCGGCTCGGCACCGCCATGCACGCGGAGTTCCTGGCGCTGCCGGGCTACGCCACGCACCTGTCCCGGCCGCACCGCCACCACACGCCCTCGGTCGAGCGGCTCCGGGACACCGCGGTCGCCGCGTTCGTGCGCGACGGCGTCGCCGAGGACCTCGCGGTGCAGAGCTGGCAGATCTTCGTGACCTGCACGGTCGGGTGGCTGGCCGCGGTGGAGAACGCGCAGCATCCCGGGGCCGGGGTGCCGGACTTCCCGGTCGTCCTCGACGTGCTGGTCCGCGGCCTGCCCGCCCGTCCCCTCGGCGGCGTGGACGGGTCGTGATCACCGGTCGTGGAGCGCGGCGTCGGTGTCACGGACGACACGGACGACACGGACGACACGGACGGTCCGCTCCACAACCGGTGATCATGCGGGGCGGGCCGGGGGCGGGACGCCGCGTCACACGGTCGCGTTGTTCCCCGCCAGACCGACGAGGTTCGACGGATTGCGCAGCCCGGCCGGGTCGACCGCCTTCTGCGGGCGCCGGGCACGCAGCTTGGACAGCAGGCTGCCCTCCGGACGCTCGGCCAGCGCCGAGGTGAACCGGTCGAGGAAGATCGCCACGATGACGACGGCGAGCCCACCCTCGACGCCGGTCGCGATGTCGAGCTGGGTGACCGCGCTGACCACCGTCGTGCCCAGCCCGTCGGCACCGGCGAGGCCCGCGACGACCACCATCGACAACGCCAGCATGATCACCTGGTTGACGCCGGCCATGATCGACGGCAGCGCCATCGGCAGCTGCACCTCGCGCAGGATCTGGCGGGGGTGGGCACCGAAGGCGTGCGCCGCCTCGACGACCTCGCCGTCGACGCCCCGGATGCCCAGCTCGGTGAGCCGCACCGCGGGCGCGATCGAGAACACGATCGTCGCGATGACGCCCGGGACCACGCCGATGCCGAACAGCAGCACCACGGGGATCAGGTAGACGAACGCCGGGACCGTCTGCGCCAGGTCGAGCACCGGTCGCAGGGTCCGGCTCGCCGCACGGCTGCGCGCGGCCCAGATCCCCAGGGGCACCCCGATGGCCACCGCGATCAGCGCCGCGACGAGCACCAGACCGAAGGTCTCCATCGTCTCGGTCCACAGGTCGAACGAGGACACGAGGAGGAAGCCGAGCAGGGTGAACACGGCGAACCCGACTCCGCGCACGAGCAGCGCGAGCGCGACCAGCAGCACCAGCCAGACCCACCACGCCGGGGTGGTGAACACCGCGGTCACGGCCTCGACGACCGCGGTGATCACGACCCCGATGACGTCGAGCACTCCCCCGGCGTTCTGCAGCAGCCAGAGGATGAAGGCTTCGACGTAGCTCCCGAACTCGAACCTGGGCATCAGGCGTTCCTCCCGTCGGCGGTGGCCTCGTCGTGGGTCGACAGCGCGGCGAGCACGGCACCGCGCGGGACCACCCCGGTGAGCCGGCCGTCGTCGACCACCGCGAGCGGGACCGGGTTGCGCCCGACCTGGTGCAGCAGGTCGATGAGTGGCCGGTCCGGTTCGGTCGTGCGGTACTCCTCGACCAGCGCGGACCGGTCGATGCCGGTGGCATTCCGGCCCGCGGCGTGGCCGAGCCAGTCGTCGCGGACGACGCCGAGGATGCGCTGGTCGTCGTCGACGACGTAGGCGCCGGTCGCCTCGGCCTTGCCGAGCCGGACCAGCACGTCCGCCGGCCGCTCGTCGAGGGTGACGGTGATGCGGGCAGCCCGGATCACGTCGGCGGCGGTGAGGACGCGGCTGCGGTCGACGTCGGAGACGAAGTCGGCGACGTAGTCGTCGGCCGGGGACTCCAGGATCTGCGGCCCGGTGCCGACCTGGACCAGCCGGCCGTCCTTGAGCAGCAGGATGCGGTCACCCAGCAGCATGGCCTCGTTGAGGTCGTGGGTGATGAACACGATCGTCTTCTTGAGGTCCTGTTGCAGGCGGACGAGCAGCTGCTGCATGTCGCGCCGGATCAGTGGGTCCAGCGCGGAGTAGGGCTCGTCCATCAGGAGCACCTCGGTGTCGCTGGCCAGCGCCCGGGCCAGCCCGACCCGTTGCTGCATGCCGCCCGAGAGCTGGCCGGGCAGCGCGTCGGCGCGGTCGCCGAGGCCGACCTGCTCCAGCGCCCACTCCGCCTTCTCCCGGCGGGTGCGGGCGTCGACGCCGCGGATCTGCAGCCCGTACTCGGCGTTCTGCGCGACGGTGCGGTGCGGCAGGAGCGCGAAGTGCTGGAACACCATCGCGATCCGCTCGTTGCGCAGGGTCCGCAGGTCGGCGGCGCCGAGGGAGCCGAGATCGCGGCCGTCGACGGTGATGCTGCCCGAGGTCGGCTCGATGAGCCGGTTCAGCAGCCGGACCAGGGTCGACTTGCCCGACCCGGACAGACCCATGATCACGAACAGCTCGCCGTCGGCGATGTCGAAGGACACGTCGTGCACGGCGAGCGTCGCGCCGGTGCGGCGCTGGATCTCCGACCGGCCGAGACCCTCGCCGGCCAGCCGGACGGCCTCGTCGGCGGCGCGGCCGTCACCGAAGACCTTGGTCAGGTTCCGTACCTCGATCATGCTCCCGCTCCCACCCACTGGCGGACGCGGTCCGGGTGCGCGGCCACGTAGTCCCGCGCCACCGCCTCCACGTCCTCGTTGTCCACGTCGACCCGCTGGAGCATCTGCTCGACATCGGCCAGCGGGAGCTCGAACCGGCGCAGCATCGCCGCGAACCCGGGGCTGGTGCGCGCCAGGTCCGGGCTCGCCGCGGTCCAGGCCGAGTACGCCGGCATGGCGCAGGCACCGTCGCCGGTGGTGTAGCAGTCCTCGCGCGCCGGGGTCGGCTCCGTCAGCTTGGTCAGCTGGAGCTCCTCGAAGATGTAGTGCGGCCGGTACAGGTAGACCAGGATCTAGACCAGGATCGGCTGGCGGCGCTCGTAGGCGCGGCGCAGCTCGGCGATCTGCGCGGCCTCACTGGAGGTGACCTGCTCCAGGTTCAGCCTGTACCCGGCGAGCCGCTTGGCGTTGTACTCGGTGGTGAGGAAGCTGGGGTCGGAGTCGACGAGCCGGTTGCCCAGGGCGTCGGCGTAGTCGTTCAGCTGGGTCACGCTGGTCAGCCCGGCCAGCGGCTGCCCCGGCGCGGCGGCGTAGCTCGGGACGTACCAGCCCTGCTCGGCGCCGGAGTAGGTCGGGTGCACCAGCTCGATCCGGTCCTTCGCCTTCGCGGCCAGCTCGGACTGGTTGGGCATCGCGACCTCGGACAGGGCGTCGACATCGCCGCGCTGGGCGCCCGCCCACGCCGTCGCGGGTCCGACCTGGATGGTCTTGAGCCGCCCGACGCCGAGCTCCGGGTGGGTCGCGACGACCTCACCGAGGATCGCGTTGGTCAGCTTCGCCGCGCTCCACGGGAACTGGGCGAGCCGGACGGTCGGACCGTCGGCCCCGGCGGACGCACAGCCGGATGCGGCTACCAGCACCGCGAGCAGGGCGGTGACCAGGCGGACCGTCCTGGTCCGGGGTACGGGAACGGGCGGATCGGCCACGGGGGCACGTCCTCTCGGGGGTCGTCGACTCTCCGCGTCCCGATCGGCTCCAGGACACGCGGGCGGGGGTCAACGACAGGCGGACGACCACATCCGGCACAGGTCGACGTGCAGACGCGACGTCAGCCGGAGGTCGAGAATCACGCGAACGACCCTTCACGACCCTTCCGGCCGGCGCAACAGCGAGCACTACGATCGTGACGTGTCTGCGACGTCGCTGCTCGAGCTGGACGGTCTGCGCCACGAGTACTCCGACACCGGCGATCCGGGCGACGGGCGCGCTCCCCTGCTGTTCCTGCACGAGGGACTCGGCTCGGTCGGGCTCTGGCGGGGCTTTCCCGAGCGGATCGCGGCGGAGTCCGGGCGCCGGGCCGTCGCGTACTCCCGGCTCGGGCACGGCCGCTCCGACCGGCCACGCACCCCGCAGACCACGACGTTCATGGCGACCGAGGCGACGACGACCGTCCCGGCCCTGTGCGCGGCCCTCGGCCTGGAGCGTCCGATCCTGGTCGGGCACTCCGACGGCGGAACGATCGCGCTGCTCGCGGCCGCGGCGATGCCGGTGAGCGGGGTGGTCGTGCTCGCCCCGCACGTGCTGACCGAGCCGTTCGCCCTCACCGCGATCCGGGCGGCCCGCACCGCGTTCACCGAGGGTGACCTGCGCGCCCGGATGGCCCGCCACCACGACGACCCCGACACCACGTTCCGCGGGTGGAACGACATGTGGCTGGCCGAGGAGTTCACCTCCTGGGACGTCCGCGACGCGCTGGCCGGGATCACCGCGCCGGTGCTGGGCCTGCAGGGCGACGACGACCCCTACGGCAGCATCGTGCACGTGCGCGCGGTGGAGGAACGGGCGTCCGGGCCGGTCACGGTGACCGAGCTGCCCTGCGGGCACGCACCCCACCTGGAGCTCCCCGACGAGACCACCGCCGCGATCACCAGGTTCCTCCACCCCCTCCCCTGATCACGGGGGCGGGGTGGCCGTCCAGGCGGTCCAGCGGGTCGGGGTGAGGACGACGACCGGGCCCTCGGGGGGACGGGCGGCGTAGGGGGCGTACCGGTCGGCCAGTGCCGCGACGGCGCGGGCGTGCAGGTCGCCGTCGTCGTGGATCGCGGCGGTCGCGTCGAGACGGACCCACCACAGCCGGGTCCAGTCGTCGTCGTAGTGGTCGGCCAGCAGCGCCACCCGCGGGTCGGCCTCGATGTCGCGCAGCCGCGCGAGCCTGCGGTGCCGCTTGGGCTTGACGTCGTCGACGGCCGACACCACCAGCCCGTCGACGAGCGCGAACGTGACCGGCACCAGGCGCGGGGTGCCGTCGGTCGCGCGGATCGTCGCGAGCCGCGCCACCCGCGCGCCGGTCAGGAGCGCGCGGGCGGCGGTCTCGTCGAGGGAGGGCACAGCGGTCAGGCCGCGGGGACGGCCACGCGCACGGCGAGCAGCTGCGCGAGGCGGGTGTCGCGGCGCTCGTGCTCGGCGAACCCGGGGGCCGTGCAGAGGAACAGGGTGCGGCCGTCGTCGCCGCCGAGGGCGCAGGCGTACGTGCCGACCTGCCCGGTGGACACCTCGCCGTCGACGAGACCGCCGGGCCGGACCCGGATCGCGCGGTTGCCGATGGCGTCGGCGACCCAGATCGCCCCCTCGGCGTCGGGGACCGAGATCCCGTCCGGGGCGACGGTCAGCTCGGCGATGGCGTCGGACGGGTCGTCCGCGGCCGACGGCGGACCGAACAGGGCCCAGTCCCGGCGCGGACCGAGCGTGCCGTCGGCGCCGATCGCGAAGGCGGACAGCCGGTTGCCGAAGGTCTCGGCGACGACGAGGTCCCCGCCGGTCAGTGCGGGCCCGTTCGCGAAGTGCAGCGGCTCGCTCGCGACCGACACGGTGCCGTCGGGCGCCACGCGCAGCAGCGGGGCCGCGGCGCGCGGGGCACCGTTCATCAGGTCGAAGCCGAAGGTGCCCACCCAGAGCCCGCCCCCGTCGTCGACGATCATGTCGTTGAGCAGGTGCTCTGTGTGGCCGGACAGGTCGGCGTGGGTGACCAGGGTGCCGTCGGACTCACGGCGCAGGATCCGCCGGTCGCGCATGGACACCACGACCAGCCGTCCGTCGGGCAGCCAGCCCAGCCCCGAGGGCTGCTGCGGCACCTCGGCCTCGGTGCGCAGGCCCGACCCGTCGGCGCGGGCCGAGAGCACCCGGTGGGTGTAGAAGTCGCTGAGCCAGATCCTCCCGTCGTGCCAGCGTGGGCCCTCCAGGAAGGACATGTCCGACAGCACCGTCGACAGCTCCGTCATGGCGATCAGTCTGGCCCCCTGGGAATCGGGACGCCAGCGCGGTCGTTGACCGTGCAACAACCACCGACCGTGGAGGTCCCGATGCCCGCCGTCTCCGTCGCCGACGTCAGCACCCTGCCCCGCGTGCCCGTTCCGGGCCCGACCGACCTGGACCGGGGCGTCCGCAGCGTCACCACCGCCCCACGCGGCTACGAGGGCGAGGGCTTCCCGGTCCGTCGCGCCTTCCAGGGTGTGGACCTGCGCGACCTCGACCCGTTCCTGCACATGGACCAGATGGGCGAGGTCGAGTACGCCCCGGGCGAGCCGAAGGGCACCTCCTGGCACCCGCACCGCGGGTTCGAGACCGTCACCTACATCATCGACGGGACCTTCGAGCACGGTGACAGCCACGGCGGCGGCGGGACGATCACCGACGGCGACACCCAGTGGATGACCGCGGGCTCGGGCCTGCTGCACATCGAGCGCCCGCCGGAGTCGCTGGTGCGCAGCGGCGGCCTGTTCCACGGCCTGCAGCTGTGGGTGAACCTGCCGCGCGCGGACAAGTGGCTGCCGCCGAAGTACCAGGACCTGCGCGGCGGCGAGTCCGCGCTGGTCGCCACGCCCGACGGCGGCGCGCTGCTGCGGGTGATCGCCGGCGAGGTCGCCGGCGTGTCCGGGCCGGGCTCGACGCACACCCCGATGGCGATGGTGCACGCCACCCTCTCCCCCGGCGCGCAGCTGCGGCTGCCCTGGCCGCGGCCGTACAACGCGCTGGTCTACGTGCTGTCCGGGGCGGGCACGGTCGGTGCCGACCGGCGCCCGGTCCGGACCGGTCAACTCGCGGTCTTCGGGCCCGGGGACCTCATCACCGTCGAGGGCAACACCGCGCAGGAGGCCCGCCACCCGTCGCTGGACGTCGTGGTGCTGGGCGGGCAGCCGATCCGTGAGCCCGTCGCCTGGGCGGGGCCGTTCGTGATGAACACCCGCGAGGAGGTCCAGCAGGCGTTCGAGGACTACCAGCGCGGCCGTCTCGGGGTGGTGCCGTCGGACTACGTGCCGCACGGGTCGCTCCCCGGTTCGTTCCACTGACGGGTCGAGTACGAGCGCTGCCGCCCGCCGTCCGCGTCACCCGGGATGTCGACGCACCGACCGAGCAGGTCTTGCGCGCCCGACGACGACGCTGACCCCGCTGCCCGGCGGCCGGACCCGGCTGGTCGCGGAGTCGCTGTACGACTCCTGGGCGGCCCGGGACGCGATGCTGGCCTCCGGCATGGAGGTCGGGGTGAACGAGGGCTACGAGCGACTCGACGAGCTGCTGGCCTCGCGGTAGGCCGCCGGGGTCAGCCCAGTCGCGCGCTTGAACACCTGCCCGAAGTGCGACGGACCGCGGAACCCCCACCGCGACCCGATCGCCGCCGCGGGCACGTCGGCCAGCGCGGGGTCGGCCAGGTCGCGCCGGCACATCTCGACCCGCCGCGCGCGGATCCAGGCCGCGGCGCTCGTCCCGGTCCCGGCGAACAGGTTGTGCAGGTGGCGGGCGGAGACGAAGTGCGCGGCGGCGATCCCGGCGGGGGCGAGGTCCGGGTCGCCGAGGTTCGCCTCGATGTGGGCCTTGATCCGGTCCAGCAGGTCGCAGTGCGGGGCGGGTTCGACCCCGGCCACGCTCCGCAGCAGCACCCCGACCAGGTCCACCGCGTGCCGCACCGCGACGGCGGCGTGCGGACCCATGGCGAGCCGGTGCGCGTCGAGGTGGCGCAGGGTGTCGCACACGTAGCCGGCCAGGCCGGGCCCCGCCTCGAACGCCGTGCCCGCCACCCCGGGGAGCGGCTCACCGCGGGGGTCGACGCGGTCGCGGGGGAACCGCACGCACAGGGCCCGGAACCCACGGTCCGCGGTGGGCGTGCCCGGGCGGGCCGGGTCCAACAGCGCCCACCGCCCGGGGACCAGCGGCTCGCCGTCGCCGAGCAGCGCGCTGCCCGCGAGCGCCACGACCAGGACGAGACGGTGGCCGCCGGGGGCGGGCAGGTCGCCGGTGACGGTGGCGAACTCGACGCCGTCCGGGCCGGGGGCGGGGCCGGAGTGGGTGGGACGGTCGGCGACGGTCGTCATCGGCGGCTCCTGGTCGTGCTGGTGGCCACCCCCAGCCTAGTCACGGCGCAGCCGCCCGCCGGGCCGGTGCGGGCGTGCACTCCGACGACAGCGGTCTGCGCCCGTCGGCGATGTGCCGCGGCCGCGGCGTTCCTAACGTCTCCGTACGTGGCTCATGTCGAAGGCTCGCACCATGTGACCCTGTCCGTCGCCGGCGCCCAGGAGGACGTCGACTTCCACACGAAGATCCTCGGCATGCGCTTCATCAAGCGCACCGTGCTGTTCGACGGCTCGCTGCCGATCTACCACCTCTACTACTCCAACGCCGACGGCGACCCGTCCAGCGTCGTCACCACGTTCCCGTGGGCGCAGGCGGGCCAGTTCGGTACCCGCGGCACCAACCAGGCCCGCGAGGTGCTGCTGTCGGTGCCGGAGGGCTCCCTGGACTTCTGGGCGCAGCGGCTGCGCTCCCACGACATCGAGGTCGCCGACGTCGAGCGGTTCGACCAGCGGCGGCTCGCGTTCGCCCACCCGTCGGGCATCGAGTACCAGTTCGTCGCGAACGCCGCCGACCCGCGCCGCGGCTACGAGGGCAACGGGGTCTCGGCCGAGCACGCGATCCACGGCATCCACGGTGTCGGGGTGCACATGACCACCCCGGACCGGATGGTCGAGTTCGCCGACACCTCGTTCTTCGCCCAGGGCGCCCCCGCCGAGGACGGCGACGTGGTCGGGCTGCGGATCGGCGACGCGAAGGTCGGCAACCACCTGGAGATCACCGTCAACCGCCGCGACGACCAGGGCACCTGGCGCTACGGCGCGGGCACCTACCACCACTTCGCCTGGAACGTGTCCGACCTGGCGAACCAGGACGCGGTGAAGTTCGACATCGAGGGCGCCGGCTACACCGACATCTCCGAGCTCAAGGACCGCAAGTACTTCAAGAGCGTCTACGTCCGCACGCCGAGCGGGGCGCTGTTCGAGCTGGCCGTCACCCACGATGAGGGCGGCTGGACCTGCGACGAGTCGCCGCACGAGCTCGGCACCCGGTTCCAGCTGCCCGAGCAGTTCGAGGACCGGCGCGAGGAGATCTTCGCCAAGCTGGAACCGATCGAGGGCTGATGACCACCTGGGGGGACCCGGACGCGCCGCTGGTCGTGCTCGCCCTGCACGGGCGGGGGCGCGACCCCGACGACATGCGGGCCACCGCGGCCCGGTTCGGGGACGTGCCCGCCCGGTTCGTCGCGCCGGCGGCACCGGGCGGCAGCTGGTACCCGAAGCCGTTCCTGGAGCCGTTCGACGAGAACCGGGACGCCCTGCTGCGCGCGCTCGACGTCGTCGACGACCGGCTGGCCCGGCTGGCGGAGGCCGGGGTCGGCCGGGACCGGGTCGTGCTGTGGGGGTTCTCCCAGGGCGCCTGCCTGGCCGCGCACCACCTGCTGGTGCGCGACCCGCGCCCGTGCGCCGGGCTGGTGCTGTTCACCGGCGGCTTCGTCGGGCCGGACCCGGTCCCGGCGCCGCCCGGCGGCTCGCTGGCCCCGACGCCCGCGGTGCTGCGGTCGATCTCGCACGACCCGTGGGTGCCGGCGCACCGGGTGGAGGAGACGGCGTCGCTGCTGGTCGCCGGGGGTGCTCGGGTGGACCTGCGGATCGACGACGGCGACGAGCACGTGATCACCGACGAGGCGTGCGCGGCCGCAGCGGGACTCCTGCACGCGGTCGCTGTCGGGGGTCGCCTCTAGCGTGGGGGTGTGTTCGTCGTCCACGCCCTGCACTCCCCCGCCCGCGGCGTCCTGCTGTGGGCGGAGGACGGCGAGCGCACCCCGCGCACCGACCGGCGGTCGCTGCGCACGGCGCGGCCGCACCCGTTCGCGGTGCCGTCGGACGAGCTGGCCGCGATCCATCCGGGCAAGCCGTCGTCGGTGACGGTGCTGCTGCCCTCGCAGCCGTCGGGCCCGCAGGACTCCCCCGGGCTGGTCCGCTCCCGGCCGCGCGCCCGGAGCCGGGCCACGCCGACGCTGGCGCCGTGGACGGTGCCGGCGGTGGTCGTCGACCCCTCCGAGCTGACCGACCCGTCCGACGACGTCCGCTACGGCGCCGGGTTCGCCCATCTCGCCGACCTCGCCCGGCTCGCCGAGGAGCTCGCGGCGCGCGGCCGGGTGCTGCCGGTGCTGCTGACCGAGTCCGGACGACCCGCGGCACGCTGGCGCCCGGTCGTCCAGGGTCTCGACGCGGTGGCCCGCGCGGACCTGGTGCGGCGGCTGCCGCCGGTCGCGCGGGCCGAGCAGCGGCGCCCGGGCGATGTCGCCGGGCAGGACCCGGACGCCCTGGTCGACGCCGCGCTGTCCCGGTTCACCGACGCCGCGGTCCGCGAGCGGCTGGGGCGCAGCGCCGCGATGCCGCTCCCGCTGCCCGACCGCCCGGACGCCCCGGCGGCGTTGCTGCACGCGCTGACCGGGCCGTCGGCCGACCTGCCCGCGACCGGGGCCGGGCTGCAGACGCTGCGCGACGCGCTGTCGGTGTGGGAGGACGTCGGTCGCGAGCAGCCCGGCGCCGCCACCGCCCTGTTCCGGCTCGCCGAGGTGTCCACGCTGCACGACCCGGCGGACCCCGGTCCGGACCTCGACGACCAGACCGGTGACGGCACTCGGTGGGAGCTGCACTTCGCGCTGCGCTCCACCGAGGACCCGAGCCTGGTGTTCGACGCGGCCGGGGTGTGGGCCGGCGAGGCCGACGCCCTGGTCGCCGGCGCGCAGGACGTGCTGCTGGCCGAGCTGGGGCGGGCCGCCCAGGTGCTGCCCGGGCTGGTGCCAGCGCTGCGCCGGGCCCGGCCGACCGGGCTCCCGCTCGACGTCGCCGGGGCGCACCGGTTCCTCACCCGGGACGCGCCGGCGCTGCTGGCCGCCGGGTTCGGGGTGGCGCTGCCGCGCGGCTGGGACGGGCGCCGCCCACTGGGGCTGCGGCTCTCGGCGTCGTCGGCCCCCGCCCCGGGGGTGATCACCCGCGGCGGGCTGGGGCGCGACGAGCTGGCGGAGTTCCGGTGGTCGCTCGCCGTCGGCGACGAGGAGCTGGGCGAGTCCGAGATCGCCGCGCTGGTGGCGGCGAAGGCACCGCTGGTCCGCCTGCGCGGGCGCTGGGTCGCCGTCGACGCCGAGGCACTGGCGCAGGGGCTGGACTTCCTGCGTCGCCACCGGGACCGACCGCCCACCGTCGGGGAGGTCCTGGCCGCGGCCCGTGGTGACGCGGACGCCCCGCTGCCGGTGACCGACGTGTCCGCCCGCGGGCACCTCGGGGCGCTGCTGGAGGGCACCGCCGACCAGGCGCTGACGCCGGTGCCGTCCCCGCCGGGGTTCACCGCGACGCTGCGCCCCTACCAGGAGCGCGGGGTGGCGTGGCTGGCGTTCCTGTCGTCGCTGGGGCTGGGGGCCTGCCTGGCCGACGACATGGGGCTGGGCAAGACCGTGCAGCTGCTGGCCCTGGAGGCCCATGACCGCGCCGGTGGGCCGACCGGCGCCCCGACCCTGATCGTGTGCCCGATGTCGATGGTCGGCACCTGGCAGCGGGAGGCCGCGACGTTCGCCCCCGGCCTGCGGGTGCACGCCCACCACGGTGCCGCCCGCCCGCGCGGCGACGCGCTGCACGCCCGGCTCGGCGCAGCGGACCTCGTCGTCACCACCTACGCGACCGCGACCCGCGACGCGGAGGACCTGCAGGCCTGGCGGTTCCACCGGCTCGTCCTCGACGAGGCTCAGATGATCAAGAACGCGCACGCGGCGGCGTCGCGCACGATGCGCTCGTTCGACGCGGGCCACCGGGTCGCGCTGACCGGCACCCCGATGGAGAACCGGCTGGCCGAGCTGTGGTCGGTGATGGACTTCCTCAACCCGGGGGTGCTCGGGGTCCCGGAGGTGTTCCGGCAGCGGTTCGCGGTGCCGATCGAGCGCCACCGCGACGCCGGGACCGCCCGCACCCTGCGCCGGATCACCCGGCCCTACCTGCTCCGACGGGTCAAGACCGACCCCACGGTGATCGACGACCTGCCGGAGAAGATCGAGATCGTGGCCGACCACCGGCTCACCCGGGAGCAGGCGTCGCTGTACCGGACCGTCGTCGACGACATGATGGAGAAGATCGAGGACAGCGACGGCATCGAGCGCCGTGGCAACGTGCTGGCCGCGATGACCAAGCTCAAACAGGTCTGCAACCACCCCGCCCAGCTGCTGCACGACGGGTCCCCGATCCACCGCGCCGGCGGGCGGCACCGCTCGGGCAAGGTCGCCCGGCTGGAGGAGATCCTGGAGCCGGTGCTCGCCGCCGGGGACCGGGCGCTGCTGTTCACCCAGTACACCGAGTTCGCCGCCATGCTGCGCCCGCACCTGTCGGCGCGGTTCGACACCGAGGTGCTCTACCTGCACGGCGGCATCCCGAAGAAGCGGCGTGACGAGATGGTCGCCCGGTTCCAGTCCGGGGAGGGGCCGCAGCTGTTCCTGCTGTCGCTGCGCGCGGGCGGCACCGGGCTCACCCTCACCGCGGCGAACCACGTGATCCACCTGGACCGGTGGTGGAACCCGGCGGTGGAGGACCAGGCCACCGACCGGGCGTTCCGGATCGGGCAGCGGCGCGCGGTGCAGGTGCGCCGGTTCGTGTGCCCGGGCACGGTCGAGGAGCGGATCGAGGAGCTGGTCACGTCGAAGCGGTCGCTGTCGGACATGGTGGTGACCGGCGGGGAGGACTGGCTGACGTCGCTGTCGACCGCCGAGCTGCGCGAGGTGTTCGCGCTCGGCTCCGACGCGGTGGCCGATCCGGACGAGGACACCGGGGACGACGATGAGTGACCGGCCGTTCTGGGCGCAGGAGGACTTCACCGGTGGGCCGCCGCGCCGCGTCGAGGGCGGGATCCGGATCCACGCGACGAGGGGCGCGGTCGCCCGGACCTGGTGGTCGGGGCGGTTCCTGGCCGTGCTGGAGCGGCTCGGTGTCGGCGGGCGGCTCTCGCGTGGCCGCAGCTACGCCCGGTCGGGGCAGATCGTGTCGCTCAACGTCGACGCGGGCGCGGTGGTCGCGCTCGTCCAGGGCACCCGGCCGCAGCCCTACCGGGTCCGGATCGGACTGCGGGTCTGGGACAAGACCGAGTGGCGGCGCGTGGAGGAGGCCCTGGCCGCCGACGCCTGGTACACCGCGGCCCTGCTGGCGGGGACCGTGCCCCCGGAGATCGAGGAGCTGCTCGACGGCCTGGAGCTGTCGTTGTTCCCGGCCGAGGGCGCCGACCTCTCGCAGGACTGCTCGTGCCCGGACCACACGGTCCCGTGCAAGCACCTGGCCGCGGTGTTCTACGTGCTGGCCGAGCGCTGCGACACCGACCCGTTCACCCTGCTCACGCTGCGCGGACGAGACCGGGACGCACTGCTGGAGCGGTTGCGGGCCGAACGCGACCGCACCGACGGCCCGGCCGCACCGGCCGGGCCGGTGCCGCTGGCGGACCTGCTGGACCGCTTCTGGGAGGTCGCGGCCGGGTCCGCTCCCCCGCGTCCACCGGACACCGGGCCGGGTGCGGTGCTGGACCAGGTTCCCGAGCCGCCGCTGCGGGCCCGCGGCGGGCGGCTGACCGACGCGTTGCGGCCGGTGTACGAGGCGCTGGCCCACCCGGACGCGTGAGGAGCCGGGCGGAGCAGCTGTTCGCGCTGCCCACCGCGGAGGCCGACGGGATCCGTGCCCGACGTGACGCACCGCAGACGGGAGGCCGGGATGCGTAGTCCGTGGACGGCCCTGCGCACGTCGCAGGAGCAGATCAGGAACGAGACCGACGAGCGCGCGGAGCTGGTGCAGCTGCGACGGCGCTGCCTGGAGCTGCGGGCGGTGGTGGTCGCCGGGGGGCTCGGCATGGTCACCCTGCTGGGCCGCCCGCTCGGACTGCGGGACGCATCCGGGGCGACCTGGTCCGGCGCCGTGCTCGTACTGGCAGTGGCCCTGCTCGCCGTGTGGCTGGTCGCGCGGGCGATCGGCCGACGGCGGTACGGGATGCACGTGACGCCCGAGCGGGATCGTGCGGAGACCGTTCGCGCACTGCTGCTGCTGCCGCTGCTCGTGGTCGTCGCCGGGGCCACCCACTGGTGGGTGGGTGGCGACCTCGCCGACACGGGGTTCTACGTCGTAGTACTCGCCATCGCCATGGGTGCAGGACTGGGGCTGCGCCTGTGGTCGATCCGGAAGCCCACCCCGGGCGAAGACCGAGCCGGAGAAATGTGAGGGCCCGGTCGCCGTGGTCGAGCGACCGGGCCCTCGTCCCGAACTGACGCGCCGCTCCCACCACGAAGCGACACGTGAAACTTAGCCAAGGCTTACCTATGTTGTCAACGGTCTCCGCCGGATTTCCCCGGCAGCGTTCCCGAGCGACCGACGGGCCGGCCGTGCCGTGACGCGCGAGCAACCCCGGGGCGACGGTCGTGACCTCGTCGCATCTGCCGAGGGACGCCATGACACCGGGAACGTGACACCGGGAACGTGACACCGAGGCCGCAGCACCGGGACCGCGGCACCCGCACAGACCCCGGAACGCGGGACGGCCCGGCCGCTGTGGTCGATGCGGCCGGGCCGTGTTTCCCGAACTGACGCGCCGCTCCCACCACGAAGCGACGTCCTGAAGTTAGCCTAGGCTTACCTCAAGAGTCAAGAGCGGCGCGCTGATCCGGGACGCTCTCAGCCGGCGACGGCCCGGGCACGGGCCGGGTCGAGGCGGCCGGTGGCCCCGGCGTGGCGCTCGAACCAGATCGTCGTCAGCGGCGGAATACTGGCGAGCAGCCCGATCACCGTGGTGCGCAGGTCCCAGCGGAACAGCCGCGCTGTCCACAGCGTGACGAGCACGTAGGCGATGAACAGCGCACCGTGGATCGGCCCCATGACCTGCACCCCGACCTCGGTGGTGGCCAGCACCCACTTGACGAACATGCCGATCAGCAGACCGGTCCAGGACAGCGCCTCGGCGATCGCCACGGCGCGGAAGACCTTGGCGACGAGGGACGGGTCGTTCATGACGGGGGCTTCCTCCAGTCGGACGGGACGTCTGGCGTCCACTCTGCCGTAGTCCCCACCCCACCTTCTACCGGGTGTCGAAATACACGCCGGGCGATGAGATCCGACGCCGTGGCCGGTCGGAGTGGGCAGGGCCCCCGTCCGTGGGACGCCGACCCGACCGGAGGTGGCATCCGTGCTCGATCTCGCCCCGACAGCCCGCGCAGTGACCGACGTCGTCACGGGTGTCCGCGACGACCAGCTCCACGACCCGACCCCGTGCGACGGCATGTCCGTCGCCGCCCCGCTCGACCACCTGCACGGTCTGGCGTGGGCGTTCCGGGTCGCGGCGCAGAAGTCCCCCGAGGCCGCGGGCACCGCGCCCAGCGCCGACGCCGCGCACCTCGTCGCGGACCGGCGTACCGCGATCCCGGCCCGGCTCGACGCGCTGGCGCAGGCCTGGCGCGAGCCGGCCGCCTGGGAGGGGTTCACCGCGGCGGGCGGGCTGGACCTGCCGGCCGACGTCGCCGGGGTCATCGCCCTCGACGAGCTGGTCCTGCACGGCTGGGACCTCGCCGTCGCGACCGGACACCCGTTCACCCAGGACGACGACGCCGTCGCCGCCGGCCTGGAGTTCACCAGCGCCATGTCCGCACCTGGTCAGGAGGCGTCGCGGGAGGGGTTGTTCGGATCGGTCGTCGCGGTGCCGGCCGACGTGCCGCCGTTCGACCGGGCGCTGGGCAACAGCGGTCGGGACCCGCGCCGGGGCCGCTGACGCGGGTACCGTCGACCGGTGTGGTGGCCTCCCCGCACGGCAAGGTCCGCATCGGCGTCGGCTCGGTGGGGCTGCGCACCACCGACCCGGGCTCGGAGTTCGACGAGTTCGTCGACGCCCTCGACCACGCGGGCGTCGACTCGCTGTGGCTGCCCGACCTGGTCTCCGCTCCCGGCGTCGACGCGCTGGTCGGCACCACCTGGGCGGCTGCCCGGACCCGGACGCTCAAGGTCGGCACCGGCGTCACGATCCTGCCCGGCCGCAACCCGATGCTGCTCGCGGCCGAGCTCGCGTCGCTGGCGGTGCTGGCGCCGAAGCGGATCCTGCCGGCGTTCGGCCTCCGCGCGGCGACGCCGTCGGAACGCCAGCTCTTCCCCGTCCCCGGCACGCGGGCAGCGGTGTTCGAGGAGTCCCTGGTGGTGCTGCGCCGACTCGTGTCCGAGGAGACGGTGACCCACCACGGTGAGTTCTTCACCCTCGACGACGCGTCGGTCGCACCACGCCCGACCCGCCCGCTCGACCTGTGGCTCGGCGGGCGTGCCGAGGTCGGGCTGCGCCGGGTCGGCCGGCTCGCCGACGGCTGGCTGGGCAGCTTCCTCACCCCCGACGAGTCCGCCCGCGCCCGCACCGTGATCGAGGCCGCCGCCCGCGACGCGGGCCGGGCGATCGACGACGACCACTACGGCACGAACGTCACCGTCGTGCTGCCCGGCGACGGGTCCGACGCCGTCGCCGAGCACGCGCTGCACCGGGCCACCCAGCAGCGGCCCGACGCCGACCCGGAGCAGCTGGTCGCCCGCGGGTGGGACGGCGCCGCCGAGCAGATCCGCCGCCACGTCGAGGGCGGGCTGACCAAGTTCGTGGTGCGCCCCGCCGCGCCGGCGCAGGACTGGGCCCGGTTCCTCGACGAGTTCGTCGCCGAGCTGGGGCCGCTGGAGTCCGGGTGAGGACACGGCGCCCACCGACGGACCCGACGGCTCCGCGGTCGTGGAACTGGCCCTCACACTCGTTGCCCACGAACGCTGACCGCGCCGGCCCGCGGCACGGCTCAGCGCGTCGTCCAGATCCCCCCGTCGACCGGCAGCACCGCGCCGGTCACGTAGGACCCGGCGGCCCCGGCCAGGAACAGCGTCGCCCCGACGACGTCCGACGGCTTCCCCAGGCGCCCGAGCGGGGTGGAGTCGGCGATCTGTTCGCCCGCCGCCTCCAGCGTGGCGCGCATCATCCGTGACGGGAACGGCCCCGGCGCGATCGCGTTCACGGTGATCCCACGCCCGGCGAGGTCACGGGCCAGCACCCGGGTCAGCTGGTGCACCCCGGCCTTGCTGGCCGAGTAGCTGTAGTTCGGCAGCTCCGGCACGCGCAGCCCGTCGATGCTGCCGATGTTGATCACGCGGGCCGGGTCGTCGGCCGACCCGGCAGCCTCCAGCAACGGCAGGAACGCCCGGGTCAGGAAGAACGGCGCCTTCAGGTTGAGGTCGAGCACCTTGTCCCAGGCGTGCGCGGGGAACTCCTCCAGCGGCGCGCCCCAGGTGGCGCCCGCGTTGTTGACCAGCAGGTGCACCCGCTCCTCGCGCTCCCCGACCTCGGCGGCCAGGCGGACGCACTCGTCCTCCGACGACAGGTCCGCGGCGATGCCGATGCCGCCGATCTCCGCGGCGGTCCCCGCGCAGGCGTCGGCCTTGCGGCTGGACACGTAGACCCGCGCCCCGGCCTCGGCGAGGCCGCCCGCGATCATGCGGCCGATGCCGCTGGTGCCGCCGGTGACCACGGCCACTCTGCCACGGACGTCGAACAGTTCGGTGATCATGACGCACGCTAACCGGGAAGCTGGCACGCTCGCAGCCATGACCCGTTCCCGCGACCGCGACGGCCGGGGCCGTGCCCGCAACGCCCGCCCCCGCGACGCCGCCGGGCGTCCGCTCCCGCACGGCGCCCCCGGCGTCGAGCGGGTGCCCGAGGACCTGGCGCTCTCCCCCGCCGAGACCGTCACCGAGGCCCAGCGCCTGCTCGACTCGGGCCGGCCGTTCCACGCCCACGAGGTCCTGGAGGGCGCCTGGAAGGACGCCGACGACGACACCCGCGACCTGTGGCGGGCGCTGGCCCAGCTCGCGGTCGGGCTGACCCACGCCCAGCGCGGGAACGCCCGCGGCGCCGTCGCGCTCCTGCGCCGCGGTGCGGAGGGCGTCCGGCTGTGGCGGGTGCTCGACGTCGCCGTCCCGGCCGGGCTGGACCTCGACGGTCTGGTCGCGCACGCGGACGCCCTCGCCGACGACGTCGAGCGGAACGGCACCGCCGCCGTCACCTCGGCACGGCTCGCCCCGCGGCTGCGGGTCACCCGGCCGGGGGTCTGAGCGCCGGGGAGTCCGACGCCACCCCACGACGTCCGTGACTCCGGTACGGCACCGGGGCCACCATGGCGCCGTGCCCATCCCGACCGCGCCCGTCCCGACCGCGCCGTACGGAGCCCGCTGACGGTGCCGACCCGTGCCACGTCCCGGTCCTGGCCGCGTGCTCTGCTGCGTGAGGCCCGGTCGCTGCCCACGCTGCTGCTGCTCGCGCTGATCGCCGTCGTCGGCGTGCCCCTGGTGATCCTGCTGACCCCGGAGAACCACGTCGAGGTGTTCGGCCAGGACATCGGCGTGGGCGCCAGGGTTCCGCCGCTGACGCTGTCCGGGCCCGCACAGATCGCCCAGCTCGGCAACGCCGAGTTCGACCTCACGACCGTGCAGGTGTGGGGTCCGATCCGGCCGCGGCTGTCGATCGGGCCGTTGAAGCGGCCCGCCGACAACGGCCCGGTCCTGGGCCCGCACACCGTCGACGGCGCCGGTGACGCGGTCCGCGACCTCGGTGAGGGGTTTGTGACCTGGTACCTGTGGGGCGCCACCGGCATCGTGCTGGTCGCGCTGCTGGGCAGCGGGCTGATGGCGACCGCGCGGCTGCTGATGGCGCTGCACCGGACCCGCGCCCGCCGGTACCGGCCGGTGCACTGGGACGACCTGGCCGGGCCGATCGGGCGGATGACCGTCGTCGCGGTGACGGCCTCGGTGCTGCTGTGGGCGGGCGCCGGGGCCGCCGCGCTGCACGGCACCTGACCGGCCTGGGCCGGGTCACCTCGCTGACCGACCTCGTCGGGGCGGCGACGGTCACCCCGTCACCGGTCGGGCCCACGGTGACCGGGGTCGCGGGCGCGGTGATCGGGGACTCCCGCGCGGCCCGGATCGGCGGTCCTGCGCTGCGCGGCGAGGACGGCACCGTCACCCCGGAGGACCGCGCCTGCGGGCGCAGCACCGACTCCCTCGCCGCCGAGCTCGCCCGGCTGCGTGGCGAGGACGTCCTCAACCTGGCCTGCGCCGGGGCGGGCGTCGCGGCCGGGCTGCGGGGGCCGCAGCTGCGCGAGGGCGTCACCGTCGACCCGCAGGTCGGGCGGCTCAAGCAGGTCCGGAACCTGCAGTGGGTGGTCGTCGCGGTCGGCCCGAACGACCTGGCCTGGTCGGACTTCCTGCTGTACTGCTACGGCCTCGCCACCTGCGACGACCGGCTCTCCGACGGCGAGTTCGAGTCCCGGCTGGCCGGGTTCGCCCGCGACGTCGGCGCCCTGTTCACCGACCTCGACACGCTGCCGGGGCGCCCGCGGGTGGTGGTCACCCTGTCCTACGACCCGTTCCCGGCCCGGTTCGACCCGACGTGCGCCGACATGCGCGGACCGGCCGGCACCCCGGGCCTGGACCAGGCCAAGCTCGACCTGCTCGCCGAGCGGAACCGCCGTCTCAACGACGTGCTGACCGACGGCGCCGCCCGCTTCGGGTTCGCCACCGCCGCGCCGGCCCTGGCGCCGCTGTGCGCCCCGGACCGCGACCGGATGCCGCCGGACATCATGGGGCTCGCCACTCCGGACCCGTTCCACCCCACCGCGATCGGGTCGCTGCGCATCGCCGCCTCCGCCGCCGCGGCGCTCGCGTCCGCACGCCCCGGCGGCGGCACGCCCTGACACCTGCCGCCACCGGTCAGGCGTCGGCGTCGCGCAGCACCCGCAGGGGGTCTGTAACGAGAACGGTGGTTCCGGCGATGTTGTCAGTAGTGCTCGGCGCCCGGCCAGCGGTCACCGAAAGTGATGGCGAAGGCGTTGAGGACTGGCTTCCAGCGCATCATCCATCGGGTGTGGCCTCGTCCGGTCGGGTCGAGGCTGCGGGTGACAAGGTACAGACATTTCATCGCGGCCTGCTCGCTGGGGAAATGCCCTCGCGCTCGGACCGCTCGCCGGTAGCGGGCGTTCAACGATTCGATCGCGTTCGTCGTACAGATCACCCTCCGGACCTCGATGTCGTAGTCGAGGAACGGCACGAACTCGGTCCAGGCGTTACGCCACAAACGTATCATCGCCGGATGGGCTCGCCCCCACTCGTCATCGAGATCATCCAGCGCGGCTGCAGCGGCATCGGCGGTGGACGCGGTGTAAATAGCTC
>NZ_VRMC01000706.1:0-229 GCF_008369905.1 Pseudonocardia sp. EV170527-09 | reverse complement strand
GTGTATATGACTTTCAATATTAAACCACCAAATGATATAAGAAATTTGTTTGACAATTGGTTACATGGTGTGTCTAAAAAAGAGAAGGTTCAAAAAAGAGTTGGTGTTTGCGCCTTGCTCTGGGCTTTGTGGAATGTTCGGAATGATTATATTTTAACAGAGCAAAGAAAACTTCATTTATGCAGGTTATCCCGATGGCTACTCATTGGATCCGTGCGTGGTCCTACCT
>NZ_VRMC01000705.1:0-229 GCF_008369905.1 Pseudonocardia sp. EV170527-09 | reverse complement strand
TCCTGGCACGGCGGCTGGGTCGCCTCGCGCTTCCGGTGGCGGCCCTGGTTTTTGCCACGGCGGTCCTGCATCACCTGAGTGCGGTGGCGGCGTTCGCGAAAACCGGTCTCGTGCAGGCACTCTCATGGCAGACGGTATCTGCATTCATCACGGCCCCACCCGCGCGCGGTAGTTGCCTCGGGCCGGGCGAAATCGCTGTCGCGCAGTCATTTTTTTACCTGCTGACCAT
>NZ_VRMC01000704.1:0-229 GCF_008369905.1 Pseudonocardia sp. EV170527-09 | reverse complement strand
GGGTCTCACCCACCGTGGAGAACGTACTCAGCGGTAGATTTCGTCTGCTTCCCAGAAGTGACACGATGAACGGGTGAGCGACTCCGACGAGACCCCATCCTCTGGAACGAAGACGCCCGAGACCCGGCGCGCCTCGGTCATCCACGAAGGCCTGCCGACCCAGCTGCCTGACATCGACCCCGACGAGACCCAGGACTGGATCGAGTCCTTCGACGCCATGGTCCAGGAC
>NZ_VRMC01000703.1:0-229 GCF_008369905.1 Pseudonocardia sp. EV170527-09 | reverse complement strand
ACGCCGGGCAGGGTATGCCCGGCGTTGCTACGGCGACGGCGGCCAGTATAGGCAGCCCGGCGTCAGGGAAAATCCGACCAATTTACGAATCTGTTTTGCAACCGAGGTAATAGTGGACACATTGCAAGGCATGCGCGTGTTCGCCAGGGTGGTGGACAGCGGCAGCTTCACTTCCGCCGCCCAGGCCCTGGACCTGTCCACCGCGCAGGTATCGCGGCTGATCTCCGAC
>NZ_VRMC01000702.1:0-229 GCF_008369905.1 Pseudonocardia sp. EV170527-09 | reverse complement strand
CATAAGGTGAGAACGAGGTGTAGCGGGAGGGGCTGTCGTAAGCCATCGCAGACGAGATCCAGGCAAAGCTGAGGACAAGGGCGGTGGCACGAGCGGCGATACGGGTCTTCATAATGGCTTGTTCTCTCCAGTTCCGTACGAACCAGCTTTCTGATCCGTCTCCGTCTTTCTGAACTAGAGATAGGAAGCGCTTACCATTCTTGACGTGTCGCATGACACGCAGTGAGAG
>NZ_VRMC01000097.1:0-21394 GCF_008369905.1 Pseudonocardia sp. EV170527-09 | reverse complement strand
AGCAACGACTGAACACCCGACAAGGGGGTCAGTCCCAATCCGTCGTTACGGGGTTACTCCCAACCCGCCGTTGACAGACGTGTTCCTCAGCGAGAACCTCGGCTTGTGAGGTGCGCACGAGCCCGGAGAAGCGGTGCAGCTCGGCCTCGGTCAGCGGCCGGACCCCACCCGCGGTGTCCGGGTCGGGGGTGAACCACAGGCCCCCGGCGAACGCCCCCGGGCCTTCGGCCAGGGCCCGCTCACGGTCACCGGCGTCGTCGGGGCGCGTCTGCGCGACGAGGTCCCCGCGGCGGTCGTCGTCCCCCTGGTCGCTGTCCTGGCCGTCGCCCGGGTCGTGGGTGTCGGGTTGGTCGTCGGTCCTGGGCTGGTCGGTGCGAGCCTGCGCCGCGGCGGTGGCGTCGCGGTGGGACAGCTCCCGGCCCTCCCGACCCAGGGTCACGTAGCGCTGAACCGAGGCGCAGCCTTCGACCGCGGACAGCTCGCGCTCACTCGCCCGGCCGGCGCGGTAGCCCCACATCTCGGCGTCGTCCATGTGCCGGGCCAGGGCATCGTGGTCGGTGATCGCCGACGTTCCGGCCGCCGCCCGCACCGCCTTGACCGCGCAGTGTTCGGCCCGTTCCCGGGCGGCGGCCAGGGTCTCCCCGCCCGCGGTGTCGACCCAGGAGAAGCGGGCGCGGATCTCGGCCAGGTCGTCGGCGTCGACGCACCAGCCACCGTCCGGGCGGCCGTGCACCCCAGTGTTCTCCTGCAGGTACTGACCCAGCATCTCCCGCGCATCGGTCTGCCCGCCGGGCAGGCCAGCGGCCAGCACCTGGACCGCCTCGGCCGGGCCCATCAGGCGGTAGCGGGCCGGGCGAGCGGTCGGGGCGTGGCCGGCGGCGAGGTCGTCGAGGTACTGGGGGGCCCAGTAGTCGACGCCCTCAACCACGCTCGGGTCGAACTCCAACCCACGCACAGGCCGGTCCGCGGTACTGCTGTCGTGATGTTCGGTCATGGTGTTCTCCTGGAAGTCGTGGGCGGGGTGGGAGCGGCGGGTCATCGCGGCTCACCACCCGCGAGGTCCTCGGCGTTGGAGCGGCCGGCAGGCAACGCCGCGACGGCGGGCCCAGCCTCGGACGAGGCGTCGGTGTGGATGCGGCGCAGCTCGGCGAACATCGCGTTCGCCTCCGCCACCCGGCTCGCGGCCGGACCGAACCGGGCCGGCCACCGCCGCGCCAGCACCGCCAGGGCGCGCTCGATCTGGTGATCGCGCCACGTCGCGGCCCGGTCGGTGCGCCGACGCCAGCGGGTCTCGGCCTCGATCCGCGCCAGCAGCCGGGCACGGCGGCGGACGTCACGGCGCTTCCACGCCATCCGCGCCCGCCCAATCACCGGGGCGATCCCGCGGCGGATCACCACCACCCGCCCGGCGGGCAGGTTCGCGATCTGCGCCGGCGCAAGCACCGGGATCTTCCGCACGCTGCGGGAGGTGACCTTCCCCCGCTCATCAGTCGTCGCGACGCGCTCGTCACGGTCGCCGGCGAGGGTGGACCAGAACTCCAGGTCGGCCTTGTCCCGGGTCCCACCGAAGATCATCAGACCGGCGGTGTTGTTCAGGATCGTCGCCGCCCCGTGTTCCCCCCAGCGGGCGAGCATCTGCGCGCGAGACTGGAACGCCGCGACGATGTTCACCCCGCGACCACCCATATCCGCCGTCCACGACTCCAGAGGGACCGGGGAGATCAGGGCAGCCTCGTCCAAGAACAGGCCCAGCGGCGGGTCCAGCCGTCCCATGGGCTCATGCGCGGCCAAACGGCGGGCCTCACGGGCGATGTGCCCGGTCAGGGCGCAGACCAGGGGCGCGGTCTGGGCCTCCTCGGCGCCGAGGAGGAACACCGTGGCCCGCTCGGCCAGCAGCCGGGCCACGTCGAACCCGGTCCCCGGCTCAGCCGCCGCCGCGGCCGCGGGATGGGTCAGCCAGCCCAGCGCCGGCATCACCGACGAGGTGATCGAGGAACGGGTGCGGTCGTTGGTGGAGATGAACTGCATCGCGTCCTGCTCGAACGCCTGCACCCCCGACCGCCGCAACAACGCCGGCACATCCCGGCCAGCCATATCGGGGTCAGCGACCCACCCCAGGACATCGGCCATCCGCCGGCCCCCGAGCGCCGCGGCGTGCAGCAGGGCGGCGAGGACGCGGCGGGCCTGACCGTCCCAGAACTCCCGATCCCCACCCGACCCGCGCGAGACCGCGGCGATCATGTCCGTCGCCCGCTCCGTCGCAGTCACAGGGTCCGTGCACCCGGTCAGGGGGTCGAACGTGATCGTCGACGCCCGGCCCCCGAGCCCGGCCGGGTTGAACACCAACACCGGACCACCCGCTGCACGCAGCGGAGAACACAGCTCCAGCAGGTCCGTGCGGGTCGAGGTCACCAGCGCCGCGCCCGGGGCGTCCAGGACCCGTCCGGCTAGCCAGCCGGTCTTACCGGTGCGCGGGCCACCGACGACGATCACCACGTCCTCGGTCGAGGTCCACACCCGCAGCCCCCCGGCCCGGCACAACTCGGTGCCCGTAGCGGCGGAAGGCAGGCGCAGCCGCTCCCACCGCGACAGCCCGGCCAGCGACGGACGCACCGTAGGCGCCTTGCGCCGGATCGCCAACGTGCCGGCGTGACGGACAATGTCCAACGACGAAGCGACCCCGGCGCGACGCCGGGTGCGGGCCGCCCACCGCGAGATCGTCGCCGACGACCGCGACCAGCGGTGCCACACGACCGCCACCACCAACAGTCCGGCGACCAGCAGCGCCGGCCACGCCAGCGTCTGCAACAGCGTTGCCGCCGGCAACGCAGCAAGCAGCCCCGCCCCGACCGCGAGCAGCCGGGCGCCACGCGCCCACAGCACCGCAGCCAGAACCGCGAACCCGACCAGGAACAGCGCCGTCGTACCGACGGTCGCAAGAAGCGCAAGCACCATCAGTCCACCCACCCGGCCCGGGCCACCCACGCCGCGACATCAGCGCGGCGGCGGACGCAGTCCTCGCGATGGCCGTCCTCGTTGTCGACCGGATGCGACTCGTAGGGGCCGCGGTCGGTCACCCGCTGCCCGCAGGTCGCGCAGTCCCACGACGTCGTCGGGGCATGGAACGAGGGCCACCGGTCCGGCGCCTGCGGCACCCGGCCCTCGACCAGCCACTCGAACGCCACCTCCGCCCGCGACCGACCCTCACCGTCGGCGACGAGGTCGAGCGCAGCGCCGATCTCGTCCCACGACCGGCCCGCCGCCCGCGCGGCATCGGCGAACTCGATCAGCCGCCCCGCGGCAACATTGCGCACCAGCAGCGCCGACCGCAGCCCAGCCAGCGGGTCGTCCAGGCGCGAGCGGGTCAACAGCCGGTAGCCCTCGATCGGGTCCTCCAGGCGGGTCGCGCCGAACGCCTCGACAGCACCGGCCCAGACCATCGAGCGAACCCGGGACACGAACCCCGCCACCTGCTCGTCCAGCTCCCGACTCACCGCGCACCCCCAGCGACCCGCCGCTGAGTCGCGGCCGTACGGCGAACCGGCTCCGGCGTGACCGGTGCCCGTCCGACGCCGCCACGCGGGCGGTGGCGCAGCCCAGCTCGCTCCGCCTCGCTCAGTCCACCTGCGACCCCGAACGGCAACGCATCGACCGCCCAGGCCAAGCACCGCGCGCGCACGGTGCACCCAGCGCACACCGCCTTCGCCGTTGCCTCGGCCCGATCCCGGGCCGGACCGGCCTCGGCAGCCGGAAAGAACAGCTCGGGATCCACAACCAGGCACGCACCCTCGCTGCGCCAGTCGCGGCGCTCGCCGGGCTCTGCTCGGCCCACTACGCTCGTCATCTCTCCTGCCTCCTCCTGCGTGGTGGTGAGAGCGGCCCGGCGTCGTGTGTCCGCCAAGATCCCGTCGCCGGGCCGTCCCAACTCGTCCGTGCTCGTCGCGCTCACCGCGCGCTACCTCCTCGTTCCGACGCCCGCGCCGGCGCCGGGAACAACCCCGGCAGCGCGTCGGACTCCTCGCGCACCCGGTCCCGATCCGCCGCCGTGTCCCGTCCCACACGCGCACCGGGCACAACCTCGACCAGGTGCCCCAGCCGAACCGGGAGCGGCTTGTTCTCCAGCAGACACAGAGCGACCACCCGCGACGGGCAATCCCGCCGCCGCACCACCACCGGCCAGCCACACCCCGGGCACCGACCCGAAGACGGCGCATCGTGATCCACAACGACCTGCAACAGGCCCGTCCGGCCCGCAGGACGCAGCAGCCGCACATCCAGGTCCCCGGGCCCCGCGCCCCGCGCCGGGACCGTCCACTCCGCCGCCGGCCGCGCGCTCACCGCGCCACCCCGCGGGCCTCGACCGGCTCCGGCACCCGCCCCGACGAGTCAGGACACAGCACCGAACCATCCGGGTGCGAGAAATCCGGCGACCGGCCCGCACGGGCGCTCCAGCCCGACGGCGGAGCATCAACGACCGAGCCACCGCAACCCGGGCACACCAGGTCGGACAGCTCCACCGACCACACCGAGCCGGTCGGCTGCGCGGTGGCCGTCATCGGGTGCCGGCCTCGGTCGAGGTGGACTCGTTCGACTGCTGGTTCAGGGCCGGCGTCGCCGCCTGGTCGAACGCCGACACGAACGTCGCGATCGCACCCGGCACGCCCTGACCGACCGGCGTCGCGATGAACACCACCGCCGCCACCACCGAGAACAGCGCCGCACCCCCGGCCGACCGCGCCTTCGCGCAGATCACCGCCCCTGCGACCAGAACCAGCAGAACCACACCGACGCCGCCCATCAGATATGCCCCTGCGTCTCGTCGGTCCCGGCGACGGCGGCCTCGACGAGCGAGGCAATCACCTGTGCCGGGATGAGCAGACGGCCCCGGACCCGCACGGCCCGCAGCTCGCCGGACGAGATCGCCCGGTACACGGTCATCCGCGACATCTTCAGCATCACGGCGACCTCCTGGACGTCGTAGAAGGTCGGTGCCTGAGCTGGCATCTCACTGATCGACATTGCTTCTCCCGTTCACTTGGTTCGCACAGTATGTGCTATGCGCACATGGTGCACAAGGTCTGTTCTCGGCCTACCGCTCGCGCTGTAGTCAGCCGTGGGCTGACTATGCTCTCCGCAGGAGGAGACCGATGACCGAGCAGACCAGCAGGCCGAAGTACCTACAGGTGGCCGACGACCTACGCCGCGCGATCCGCTCGGGCACCTACCCGGTGGGCAGTGAGCTGCCCTCGACCTCGCAGCTCGTCCGCTCGCACGAGGTCTCGACGACGGTTGTGCGCGCTGCTGTTCGCGAACTTCGCCAGGAGGGCATCGTCCGCGGCCAACCGGGCAAGGCCGTCTACGTGACGGCCACACCCGACGAGGTTCCGTCGTCGGGCGCCGGCGCAGAGGACATCATGGCTCTGGTCCGCGACCTCCAGGACCGCGTTGCGCGTCTGGAGCAGCAGGTGGGCGACGTCAGGAGCTGAGGCTGCCTGCGAGTCACTCGCTGCTCTGTGTTTGCTCTTCATGCAAACAAGGAAACAGGGAGCGACGGCGCGTCTACAGTGTGCTCACGGGGTGCATCCGTGCACAGGGGGTGCACGGAGCCATGCACCGGTCCCCGGCGAGGTGGGTGGAGCTCGTGGGCAAGACCGTTCCGAACGACGCTCTCGCGCGGGCGATGGCCGAGGCGCGAATGAGCAACACAGGTCTGGCGAGGCGGGTCCGAACGCTGGCCGAAGCGGCCGGTTCACACAGCTCGGCCGATCATGTCGCCGTCAAGCGATGGCTCGATGGAACGCAGCCCAAGCCGGAGACTGCCCGGTTCATTGCCGCGGGCCTGTCGGAGAAGCTGGGCCGGACCGTCACTCCGGCGGGGCTCGGCTTCACTGCGGAGATGGTCTCCGCGCCCCACCTCGTGGTGACCGGCGCTCCGGTGACCTACCCCGATGACGCGCCTGCCGCGACGTCCGAACTCGCAGCCGTCGCGGACGCGGATGCCAACGGCGCGCTGAGCCCCGAGGCAGGCGCCTGGGACCGACTGGCCGTTCCGTCGATCATCACCGGATACCTGTTCGGCGGCGGCAGCGAGCCGGGGAGCGTGACCGAGGCCGGCGCGCCGCTGGACGCCGAGGCGATCCGTCTGACTACCGCGCGGCTCATGGACCTGGACTTCCAGCTCGGCGGCGGGCACACGCGCGAGCTGCTGCTGTTCTACTTCCGCAGCCAGGTGCTGCCACTCCTTCGGGCGCTCCCCCGCGGCCCGCAACGCCGCGACGTGCTGTCGGCGACCGCCGAGCTGGCGCAGCTGCTCGGATGGACCGCCTACGACTCCGGACGCCACGCAGCCGCACAGCGGTACCTCGTCTACGGCCTGCGCCTCGCCAAGGACGCCGACGATGTCCTCCTGGGCGCGCGTCTGCTGTCCAACCTCAGCCACCAGGCGAACTACCTCGGGCACTTCAAGGACGCCGTACAGCTCGCCCGCGCCGCCATCTCGACGAGCGAACGCATCCCCGCGCCCGCCACGCTCGCGCTGCTGCACGCGATGGAGGCTCGCGCGCTGGCCTCGCTGGCCGACGAGCAGGGCGCGGCCCGCGCGCTCGCACGCGCCGAGGCATCGCTGCAGCAGGACGGCGCGTCTCACGATCCGGCTTGGATCAGCTACTTCGACGCTGCCGAGCTGGCAGGCGAGGCCGCCCACTGCTTCCGCGACCTCGGAAAGTCGGAGGAGACACGCCAGTTCGCAGGCCTGGCCGTCGCTGCTCCGGAGACCCCGCCCCGGACCCGCGCGTTCATCAACATGGTGTCAGCGTCAGGGGCCCTCCGAGGTGGCTCACTCGACGAGGCGGTGGAGATCGCGCGGCAGGCCGTCGAGCTGGCCGGCCCCTTGCAGTCGAGCAGATACCGGCGCTACGTCGCCGACTTCGTGAGCGAAGTCGTTGCTGCGCACCCGCGCGATGCGCGGACCGTTGAACTGACTGTCTTCACCGATCCCCTGCTGCACGACACTGGTCGGCCCGCTTCAGAACGGTGACCAGTCCCTACGGGCGACGCCGTCCCGGATCGAGCGCATGCGCCGTTCGTACTCGTCCCGGATCTCCTCAGACTCGTTGACGTTCTGCATCAGCCACGTAGTCATCTTGATCGCCTGCACCTGCCGCAGGCTCTCGAACCCCGTCCACTCGGTGACGTCGAACCCGTAGCCCTCGACGAAATCGGCGTACTGCGCGTCGGTCCAGAAGCCAGCCACGAGGTACTCCGTCGCAGTGACTGCCAGGTCCCACTCCGGTTGGCCGATCCCGACATTCTCCAAGTCGATTAGGACCGGAATCCCGTCCGCGGGAACCATCAGGTTCTGCACGTGGGCATCGCCGTGCAGCACGCACCGCTCCAGGGGGAATCGCAGGCCGGCCAGCTCGGCCACAGCACTGGCGAGCGCCCGGCGGAGATCCCGGCGATCCCCGTCTGGGATCGGGGCGCGATCGATGCGGCCGACCACCCGGGCGAGGGGGTCGAACTCGGGCAGGTCGACTGGTCCCGATGATGGCAGGCCGTGGACACTGCGAAGCAGCCGGCCGAGCTGCCGTACATCGCCGGGGCGACCCCTCCGACCGTCGATGAACTCCCAGAAGGTCACGGGGTGGCCGTCGACCTCGAATGGCTGATCTGCGACCTGTGCGAGTCGTGTAGCACGAACGTCCTCCTCGGCGAGCCACCGAGAGACCTGTACCTCCTTGACGGCATCCGTCCGACGCTCGGGCGAGCGTGCAATACGGACGACGACCGGGTTCGCTTCTAACCGATAGATCGCGTTTTCTCCGAGCCGGAGCAGCTCAGCTCCGTCACCGCTGAGTCCGGCGCGACGGCACGCCTCATGCAGGACGGGCAGTGTCGAATCGCGCCCGAAGGTCGTGGAACTGGGTGCACCGGCCACGCGACAACCGTACGGAGGAACTACCACCGCAGCGTCATCGGAGCGACAGGAGAGGACGGGTCGACCGGCGCGACCTCTAGCTCGTAACCCCCGACCCATGCCTCCCCCGCGTCGGTGTGGTCGGGATCCTCGATCCTGGCGATGCCGATGAGGTGTTCCCGGAAGCTGCCGAGGTCGGACACGCTGCCAGCGACGACCCGGGGTGGCCATCGCCGTCCGTCCGGACCTCGGACCGTGATCCTCCAGTACGCCCCGGGAGGCGCAGGAGCGATCGGCGGTGGGGCCGCCTCGGACGTCGGCGTCGGCGTCGGCCGGGATTTCTGCGCCGGTTGCGCAGCCACCCGAGGCCGGCCCGTTCCCTCGACGAGGAGACCGGCGGCCCGCAGCACCCCGACTGCCCGTCGTGCGGTGGACAGCGATACCCCGTGCTCGGCCGCCAGCTCTTCCGCAGTCGGAATCAGCTCGCCGGCCGACCGCTCCCCCGACTCGATTCGCCCAACAACAGCAGCGGCGACGACCTCGTACGGGTGGCGCGGCGTCCGGACAGCCGGTTCACCTTCGGCCGGTCGGGCCGGCATCCCGGCCCCGATCCCGACAGCCGCCCGCTGGTCGGCTTCGGAGACCCACGCCGTGTAGGTCCGTAGCGTGGTCACGCCGCCGCTGCCGTGGCCGAGCCGACCGGCGACCGTCCGCAGGTCGACACCCGCGACGATCAGCTCGGTTGCGGAGTAGTGCCGCAGCTTGTGGAAGGTCGTCTTGATCCCGAGCCGCTTCGCCAGCCGCTCGTAGCGTTGCGTCACGCTGTCGGGCAGGGCGAAGTCCGTGCCGTCCGGCGAGCGGCCGAACACGAACCCCTCGGGGTTCGGGGCCAGTCCCAGCGACTCGGCCCGGCGCTCGTAACGCCGACGGTGCTCCCGCAGGACCTCAGCGGTCTCCGGGTCCAGCGCGATCCGGCGCTGCTGGTGGGTCTTCAGGTCGCCCTCGACAGGCCTCCCGTCGTCGTTCTTCACAATGGCCCGGCGGAGCCACAACGTCTCCCGACCCTCGTCGAGCACGGCCTCGGGCTAACGGACGGCGCACAGCTCCCCGCGACGGGCACCGGTCGTCATCGCCGACCAGACGAGCGCACCCCAGTCCGGGTCCTCCCACGCCGCCGTGACGATGGCAGCGGCCTGGGTCGCACTCGGCGGCTGTGGATTCGGTTTCGTCGCGGGCGGTGGCTCGGCCTGGCTGAGCGGGCTCGTCACGATCCAGCGCCACCGGACGGCCTTGCGGAACGCGCCGGACAGGATGAAGTGGATGTGCCGGACCGTCGAGGCGGACAATGGACGGCATCGGTGCGGTCCGCACCGGGCGTCGCAGTCGTGCGGGCTCCTCGTCCGGTGGTCGGTCCGACGGGACCCGTCGCAGTGATCCCGGCACCGGCGGAGCTCGGCGTAGTAGGAGTCGAGGGTCTCGGGATCGAGCTGCGCCACCTTCACCGTGCCGAGCAGGGGGAGAACGTGGTTCCTCACGTACCCGCGGTACAGCGTCCGAGTGCTCGCGGCACCGTCGAACTGTTCGAGGTAGCGGTCGAGGAGCTGCTCGATCGTCGCCGCGGTCCGCGGGTTCCGGCGCTCCGCGACCTCCTGGACCAGGCAGGCGCGTACGGCCTCGGCTCTCGCCTCGACGTCGGGCCCCGCCGGTACGACCTCCACCAACCGGTGCTTCTTCTTGGTGACCGGGTCGGTGCCGGCGTGCACGCGCACCCGTCGCGCGCCGCTGGGTAGGACGTCGATCGCACCCCGGAGGCTCCGTTTGGGCTGGTCGCGAGAGGCCGGCACCGGGTCATGATAGGTGCTCAGTGGGTCACACGAGGGGTCACGCGAGAAGTTCGATCGAGGACTTCCCAGGAGAGTTCCCTGGTCAGAGCTGGAGCCGGAGGTCGGGATCGAACCGACGACCTACCGCTTACAAGGCGGTTGCTCTACCACTGAGCTACACCGGCGAGGGACCACAGCCTAACGCCCCGGCACCGTCACGACCCTCCCGCCCGCCCGGCCGACGCCGGGTGTGGGGCCGGGCAGGGCGCCGTCGGCCCGCCCCTAGCCTGGTGCGGACAGCACCGACGGAGGGAGGGACCCGTGGCCGAGGAGACGCCGCCGGCCGACCGGTTCGCACGGCGGTTGCGCGGCGCGCTGCGGCGTGACGCGAGACGGCTGCTCACCCCGGGTCCGTCGACGGTGCCGATGCTCATGCTCGGCCCGCAGGTCCCCGACGACGCCCGCGTGCAGGAGGTCCTGGACCTCTGCATGCGGATCGGTGAGATCGCGCTGTCCTCCGGCGAGTCGGTCGACGAGGTCACGGCGACCATGCTGCGGCTGGCCAACCTGGCGGGTCTGCCCGCCGTCGACGTGGACATCACGTTCACCTCGATCACCATGTGCTGCCACCGGGGCAACGCCGCGCAGCCGGTGACGACGATGCGGCTGGTCCGCTACCGGACGCTGGACCTCTCCCGGCTGGCCGAGACCGAGGAGATCATCCGCGAGGTCGAGGCGGGGCGGCTCGACGTGCGGGCGGCGTCGTCGAAGGTGTCGGAGGTGGTGCGGCATCCGCACCCGTACCCGCGCTGGGTGGCGACGTTCGGCTGGGCCGCGCTGGCCGCGTCGATCGCCCTGTTGCTCGGCGGCGGCCCGCTGACCGCGACGACGGCGTTCGTCACCACCGCGATCATCGACCGGATCGGCCGGGTGCTGGCGCGGCGCGGGGTCGCGGCGTTCTTCCAGCAGGTGGTCGGCGGGTTCCTCGTCACCGCCTCGACGGTGGCCCTGGTGCAGCTGGAGGTGTTCCCGCCGGGCACCCGGGCGTCCTACGTCGTCGCGGCGGGGATCACGGTGCTGCTGTCCGGGCTGAGTGTGGTCTCGACCGTGCAGGACGCGCTGACCGGCTACTACCTGACCGCGGCCGCGCGCATGGTGGAGATCTCGTTGCTGTCGGCGGGGCTGCTGACCGGCGTCGTGCTGGGGCTGCAGCTGGGGCTCGCGATGGGCACCCAGATCGAGGTGTCCGGGGACCTGCCGTCCGGTCCCGGCCAGTTCGGGCTGTCACTGGTCTCCGGTGCGCTGGCGGCGGCGTTCTACGCGCTCGCCGGATACGCGCCACTGCGGTCGTTGCCGATCGCGGGCGCGGTCGGCGCGTCGAGCTGGCTCGTCTACGGCCTGCTCACGCAGAACGCCGGGCTCGGACAGGTACCGGCGACCGGGGCCGCGGCGCTCGTCGTCGGCCTGGCGGCGGGCCTGCTGCGCCGGGGCACCCAGACCCCGCCGATGGTCGTCACCCTCGCCGGGGTCACACCGCTGCTGCCCGGTCTGGCCGCCTACCGAGGCTTCTACCAGCTGGCGATCGAGGGGCCGTCCGAGGGACTGGTGACGATCACGATCGCGCTGGCCGTCGGGCTGGCGCTGGCCGCAGGCGTCGCCCTGGGGCAGTTCGTGGCCAGCCCGCGCCGCCGCCCCGAGGACCGGCCAGGCGGGGCCGAGAACTCACCCACCGGCGGAGCGGCCGTCGGCTCCCCGGTGTCGGACGGCACGGCCGACGGCGCCGATCCGAAGTAGGGTCGGCGCCAGGGTCGAGCGTCGAGGAGGGCTTGTGTCCACAGGGGAACCGGTGTCGGCGGCGGATCTGGTGGTGGTGGCCAACAGGCTCCCCGTGGACCTGGAGCGGCACCCGGACGGCAGCACCACCTGGCGACGCAGCCCGGGCGGCCTGGTCACGGCGCTGGAGCCGACCCTGCGGGCCCGGGAGGGCGCCTGGGTCGGCTGGCCCGGCGTCGCCGACGCCGAGGTCGAGCCCTTCGCCGAGGACGGCCTGTCGCTGTTCCCGGTGACGCTGACCGCGAGCGAGGTCACCGACTACTACGAGGGCTTCTCCAACGGCACGCTGTGGCCGCTCTACCACGACGTCGTCGCGCCGCCGCAGTTCCACCGGCACTGGTGGCGCGCCTACACCGCGGTGAACCAGCGCTTCGCCGAGGAGGTCGCGAAGATCGCCGCGCACGGCGCGACGGTCTGGGTGCAGGACTACCAGCTCCAGCTCGTCCCGGGGAAGCTGCGCGAGCTGCGCCCGGACCTGCGGATCGGCTTCTTCCTCCACATCCCGTTCCCGCCGGTCGAGCTGTTCCGCCAGCTGCCGTGGCGGACCCGGATCATGGAAGGGCTGCTCGGCGCGGACCTGGTCGGCTTCCACACCGACGGCGGCGTCCGCAACTTCCACTGGCTCGCCCAGGAGCTCGCCGGGGCCGTCTCCGAGCGAGACCCCGAGGTACTCCGCCACGGCGGCCGGCGCATCCGGCTCGGCGCCTTCCCGATCTCGATCGACTCGCACCGGCTCGACGAGCTGGCCCGCACCCCCGAGGTGGAGAAGCGCGCCGCGCAGATCCGCGAGGAGCTGGGCAGCCCGCGCAAGATCGTCCTGGGCGTCGACCGGCTCGACTACACCAAGGGCATCGACGTCCGGCTGCGCGCCTTCCACGAGCTCCTGGAGGAGCAGCGGGTGACCGTGGACGACGCCGTCATGATCCAGCTGGCGACGCCGTCGCGCGAGCGGGTCGAGCACTACCAGCAGATGCGCGCCGACATCGAGCAGGCCGTCGGGCGGATCAACGGCGAGTTCGCCCGTGTCGGGCACCCGGCGGTGCACTACCTGCACCGCTCGCTGCCGCGCGAGGAGCTGGCCGCGTTCTTCCTGGCCGCCGACGTCATGCTCGTGACCCCGCTGCGCGACGGCATGAACCTCGTCGCCAAGGAGTACGTCGCCTGCCGCCCGGACGACGGCGGCTGTCTCGTGCTGTCCGAGTTCGCCGGCGCCGCGATCGAGCTGACCAGTGCCCTGCTGGTGAACCCGCACGACACCGACGGCGTCAAGGAGGCGCTGTACGCGGCGCTGACCATGAACGCCGAGGAAGGCAGGAAGCGGATGCGCACCCTGCGCAGACAGGTCCTCGACCACGACGTCGACCGCTGGGCGACCTCGTTCCTGGAGGCGCTCGGGATCCGGGTCGAGCAGTGAGCCTCGACGACGCGCTGACCCGCATCGCCCGGGTGCCGCGGCTGCTCGTCGCCCTCGACTTCGACGGCGTGCTGGCCCCGCTGGTCGACGACCCGTCGGCGTCCCGGCCGCTGCCGTCCGCTGCCGACGCCGTCCGCCGCCTCGCCGCGCTCGACGACACGACCGTGGTGATGCTGTCCGGGCGTGGCCGCGACGACCTCGCCGCCGTCTCCGGGTTCGGCCCGCCGGTCGGCCTGGTGGGCAGCCACGGCGCCGAGTACGACGACGAGCTCGGCGCGTTGCTCGGCCGCGGTGGCCTCCTCACCGCCGAGCAGGAGCAGCGGCGCGCGACGCTGCTCGCCGGCCTGCGGGCCGTGGTCGACGGGACGCCCGGGGCCCGGCTGGAGACCAAGCCCGCAGGCGGTGCGGTGCACGTGCGCGGGATGGCCCCGGCCGCCGGGACGGCACTGCTGGAACGGGTCCGCGCCGACTGGGTCCGGGACGGGGTGGACGCCACCGCCGGCAAGGACGTGCTGGACCTGGCGGTCGTCGAGACGACGAAGGGGTCCGCGGTCGACGCGCTGCGGGCCGCGCTGGGCGTCGACGCGGTGCTGTTCGCCGGCGACGACGTCACCGACGAGACCGCGTTCCGGGTGCTCGGCGACGGCGACGTCGGGATCAAGGTCGGCGACGGCGACACCGCGGCCCGGTACCGGGTCGCGGACCCGCAGGAGGTGGCCGCGGTCCTGCAACGCCTCGCCGCGCTGCGCACCGGGGCGTGACGGGGCCGGGTCAGTCGAGGTCGGCCAGCGCGGCCGGGGGCTCGCGGCACGGGTCGTCGGCCGCGGGCAGGTCCGAGGCGTTGCCCGCGATGCCGATGCCCTCGGTCGCGGCGAGCCCGCCCATCTGGGCGTACCAGCGGGGGGCGCGCTCGCGGGCGTGCCAGTAGCCCTTCGCACTGATCCAGCCGCGCTCGCCGGGGTCGGCGACGCCGTTGCCGTTGGCGTCGCCGAGGAAGCGCATGCCGCCGCCGGGGGCGCGCTCGACGTGCAGCGGGGACGGCAGCAGCCCGACGAGCTGGGCGGACTCGTCGACGCTGAGCGAGCGACTGGACTTGCCGAAGTAGTACCAGGACGCGGCGCAGACGCCGTAGACGCGCGGCGCGAACTGCGCGACGTTGACGTAGATCTCCAGGATCCGCCGCTTGGACATGACGATCTCCATCGTCTCGGCCGGCGGGATCTCCAGTGCCTTGCGGAGCGGTTCGAGCGGCGGGTAGCAACCGGCCCACAGGAACAGGTTCTTCGAGGTCTGCTGGGTGATCGTCGACCCGGACGGGTCGTCGGTGCCGTCCAGGTACGCCTGGACCCGCGCCCACTGCATCCCGTAGTCGACGGCGAGCGTCCGCTCCGGGAACTGCTGGTCCTCCTGCCCCATCACCACGACCAGGAAGTTGCGCGACACGTGCTCGGCGTCGGTCCACTGCGCGACGGTCGGCCCGAAGTTCCACAGCCGGAACATCGTGTACGGCGGGTTGACCAGTGTGAACAGCAGCACCAGGACCAGGGGGACGGTCTGGGCGACCAGCGCCCAGCGCAGCACCCTGCGCAGCCGGGCCCGGGTCGACGGCGGTGGGGTCCCGGGTGGCCGCTGCGGTCGCAGCCGGCGCAGTCGTTCCCGCAGCGCCGCGACCTGCGGCCCGATCGGGCGGCGCGAGGGGCGGCCGACCTCCGGCCGGGGTTGCGGGACCGCCGCTCCGCGTCGCGGGGGCGGGCCGCTCCGGCGGACGCCGCGGCGGGAGGGCAGGGGCCGCTGGGCGGGGTGGAGCACCTCCGGCGCCTGCGACGGCTCGTCCCGGCGCCGGTCGGCGTCCACGCGGTCGTCGGCCGGTGGGACCGGCCGTGGGGCGGCCGGGGGAACGCCGGGCCGCGGCGGGGCGGGACGACGCGCGGTGCAGGCGGCGCGGAACGCCCGGCGGGCGGGGCCGGCGGCGCGGGCGGCGCGGCGGGACCCCGGCCGGCGACGCGCGGGGGTCCGCCCCGTCCCGGGCCGCGCTGGTCCGACGGGGCGGGCCGGGCGCCGCCCGGTCCCGGGGCTCGCGCGGGGTCCGGGCCGGCAGGTCGCGGCGGACCCGACGGCGGGCGCGGTGCGGCGGGCGGAGAGGCCGGCGGAGAGGCCGGCGGCACGGCGGAACGCCCGTGCGGCGGGCCGCGGCGCGGGCGTCGGGGCGGGCCGGCGTCGTTCAACCCAGCCCCCTCTCCCGGTCCGGCCACCCGGACGGGCGACCCGAACCCGACGATACCGACGGGCCGGGACGATCCGTGGACGGTCCGGGTCAGCGCGGGGGGCCGCAGGCCGGGTCGACGGCGTCGAGCACCTCGACCGGGTCGCCGACGGTGATCTCCGCGCCCGGGTCGTCCGGGATCAGGTTGACCCCGAACCACACCTTGCCGTCGAACCGCCGGTGCTGGGCCAGGGTCGCCATCGGCTCGCGGCCCTTGGCCGCCGTCCCCGGGTCGACGGTGGTGAGCACGCAGCGGGCGCAGCCCTTCGCCACCCGGAACTCCGCGACGCCGATCCGGATGCGCCGCCAGCCGTCCTCGGCCCACGCGGGTGCGCCCTCGACGACGGCGTTCGGCCGGAACCGGGTCATCGGCAGCGGTGCCTCCGCCGCGTGCCGGCCCTCGGCGACCAGTGCGTTCAGCGCGTCGAGCGAGGCGGCGGAGGTGAGCAGCAGCGGGTAGCCGTCGGCGAAGGAGACACGGTCGTCGTCGTGGGAGAAGTCCGGGTCGGGACGGCGCCGGGCCGGGTCGTCGAGGTGGAGCAGCCGCACCGAGGAGCCGAGCAGGTCCGAGAACCAGGCGTCGGCCTCGGGGCCGGCCGGGACGCCCGCGGTGTCCCAGCGGTGCACACGGGCGGGGAGCGGCTCGCCGTCGGGCACCGGGACGGTCAGCGGCGGCATCCCCGGCCCGGTCAGGCGGAGCCCGTCGGCGGCGGGGGTGGGTGCGACGAGCACGAGCCGGGGATGGGTGCGCGCGGTGACCACGGCGCCGTCGTCGCGGACGAGCATCCACCGCCGGTCCCCGGCGAGACCGGCCCGTTCGACGACGGCGCGCGTCACCTCGGCACCCCGGCAGGACTTCACCGGGTAGCGCCGCAGCCCGGACAGACTCACCATCCGGAGAAGAACTCCCCGGACTGACGCAGTTCCCGGGTGGTCGACCCGACGATCAGCTCGGTCGGGAGGGTGACGTACTCGGGGACGTGGCGGTCGCCGCGCTCGAGCAGCAGCCGCCCGGCCTCGAGGCCCTTCTCCCGGAACGGCTGGCGGACCGTGGTCAGGCCGAGGCGCTCGGCCTCGGGCACGCCGTCGAACCCGGCGACCGAGAGGTCCTCGGGGACCCGCACGCCGCGGTCGCGGGCCTCGCGCAGCGCGCCGAGGGCGAGGATGTCGGAGGTGCACACCAGCGCGGTGATGCCGGGGTGGGACGCCAGGAGGGTGGCCGCACCGTCCGCGCCGGCGTCGAGGGAGTGCTCGAACCGCTCGATGACCGGGACGTCGGCCCAGTCGACACCGGCCTCGGTGAACGCCGCGCGCAGCCCGGCGAGGCGCTCGCGCTGCACGGCGTAGGAGCTCCCCTCCTGGCGTGCGATGTCGGCCGGGCCGTCGTGCCGGTGCGACGACAGGCGCATGCAGAGCACGCCGACGCGGCGGTGGCCGAGCTCGACGAGGTGCCGTCCGAGCGCGAGGGTGCCGGCGCGGTCGTCGACGCCGACCCGGTCCACGCCGGTGATCCCGGCGGGCTGGTCGCAGACCACCGTCGGCACCGGTCGCTGCAGGACGGCCCGGAAGTGCGGGTCGTCCTCGCTGACCGAGTAGACGACGAACCCGTCGACCCCGGCCTGGTAGACCGCGTCGACGTCGGAGTGCTCCGGGCTGACCGGGATCAGCAGCAGCCCGGTGCCCGCCTTCTCGCAGGCCAGGGCGAGCCCCTCCAGGAAGCCGGTGGCGCCCGGGTCCCGGAAGGCGTAGCTGAGCGCCTCGGTGAGCAGCAGGCCGACCGCACCGGCGCGTCGGGTGCGCAGTGAGCGGGCGACCGGGTCCGGGCCCGGGTAGCCGAGCCGGCGGGCCGCCTCCAGGACGCGCTCGCGCAGCGGCGCGGACAGCTGGTCGGGCCGGTTGTAGGCGTTCGACACGGTCGTCCGCGAGACCCCGAGCTCGGCGGCCAGCGACGCCAGCGTCGCCGGGCGCCGCGGGTGCTGGGGTCCGGTCATTCCCCGAACGGTAGCGGCGCGGTCACGCACGTGAAAGTCGGCCCCGACCGGCCGTGACGGGATCACACGGCGGGCGCGGGCCCGGCGCGCCGTGCAACGGTAGAGTGAATCTGAGAATGATTTCCAATAAATGTATGCCGATGTGTTGATGGGAGTTCCGTCCGTGTCCCGATCCCCGCTCCGCCCGGCCGCGCTCGTGGCCGGGCTGGCCGCACTCGCCCTGGGGCTGACCGCCTGCGGCTCCGGCCAGGTCGACGCCCCCACCAGCGCCGACACCCCGCAGGTGAAGATCGTCGCCTCCACCGACGCCTGGGGCGCCGTCGCCCGCGCCGTGGGCGGCAACTACGCCCAGGTCCAGTCGATCATCAGCTCCCCCGACGTCGACCCGCACGGCTACGAGCCCACCCCGCAGAACGCGGCCACCGTCGGCGAGGCCCAGCTGCTGCTCATGAACGGCGGCGGGTACGACGCCTTCATGACCGATCTCGTCTCCGCCTCCGGCAACCAGGCCCCGCTGATCGACGCCGTCGAGGTCTCCGGCATCGAGGGGGCCCAGGAGGCCGCCGCGGACGACCACGGCCACGACCACGCCGAGCCGGCCACCGGCGCCGACCACGACCACGCAGGTGAGGCCGGGGCCGAGCCCGCCGCGGGCGCCGAGCACGAGCACGAGCACGGTTCGTTCAACGAGCACGTCTGGTACGACCCGGCCGCGGTCGGCCGGGTCGCCGAGCAGCTCGCCGACCAGCTCGGCCGGATCGACCCGAGCGCCGCGGAGTACTTCCGCACCAACGCCGAGACCCTCCAGGGCGGTGTCGCCCAGCTGACGTCGAAGGCCACCGAGATCGGCCGTGCGCACCCGGGGGCCCGGGTCGCCGTCACCGAGCCGGTGCCCGACTACCTGCTGCAGGCCGCCGGGATCGCGAACGCCACCCCGCAGGAGTTCTCCTCGGCCGTCGAGGAGGGCACCGACCCACCGGCCGCCGTCGTCGCGCAGATGCTGGGGCTGTTCACCGCCCAGCCGCCGGTCGACGCGCTGATCCTGAACAGCCAGACGACCTCGCCGACCACCGACCAGGTCCGCGACGCCGCCCAGAAGGGAGGCGTCCCCGTGATCCAGATGTCGGAGACCCTGCCCGCGGGCACCACCGACTGGGTGCAGTGGATGAACGCCAACCTGGACGAGCTGTCCGCGGCGCTGAACCGCTGACATGGGGCTCCCGGAACAGTCCGCGCTGTCGCTGCGCGGGGCAGGCCTCCGGTTCGGGGACCGGACCCTGTGGTCCGGCCTCGACCTGGACGTCGCACCCGGCGAGTTCGTCGCCGTCCTCGGTCCGAACGGCTCCGGCAAGACGACGCTGATGCGCGTCCTGCTGGGGCTGCTCCCGCTGTCCGAGGGCACCGTGACCGTCGGTGGGCACACCCCGCGACGCGGCAGCCCCGAGATCGGCTACGTCCCGCAGCAGCAGCCGCTCGACCCGGACCTGCCGCTGCGCGGGCGCGACCTCGTCGGTCTCGGCCTCGACGGGCACCGCTTCGGCCTCGGCCTGGGGCGGCGACGCGAGCGGCGCGAGCGGGTCGACCGCGCACTGTCCCAGGTCGGCGGCACCGGGTACGCCGACGCCCCGGTCGGGCGACTGTCCGGCGGCGAGCAGCAACGGCTGCGGGTCGCGCAGGCACTCGTCGGGGATCCGGCGGTGCTGCTGTGCGACGAGCCCCTGCTCAGCCTGGACCTGTCCCACCAGCGGATCGTGACCCGGCTGATCGACGAGCGCCGCCGCGCAGCGGACACCGCGGTGCTGTTCGTGACCCACGAGATCAACCCGGTGCTGCCGCTGGTGGACCGGGTGCTCTACCTCGTCGACGGCCGGTTCTCGATCGGCACCACCGACGAGGTCATGACCTCGGAGACGCTGTCGCGGCTCTACCGCACCGACGTCGACGTGCTGCGGGTCCGGGACCGGCTGGTCGTGGTCGGGGCCGACGACTCGCCGGTCACCCGCGACGAGCACGCCGAGCACGGCGTCGCCGCGATCGGGGGTGGCGCGTGACCGAGTTCCTGGCCCGGATCCTCGATCTGTCCGGCACCGGCACACTGCTGGGCTACCCGTTCGTCCGCAACGCGCTCATCGCCTGCGCGGTGCTCGGTCTGGTCGCCGGGCTGCTCGCCCCGCTGATCGTCAGCCGCGGGATGGCCTTCGCCGTGCACGGCACCGCCGAGCTGGCCTTCACCGGCGCCGCGGCCGGGCTGCTGCTCGGCGTCGCCGTCGGGGTGGGGGCGGTGGTGGGCGCCGTCGTCGCCGCGGTGATCTTCGGTGTGCTGGGGCTGCGGCAACGCGAGCGGGACTCCGCGATCGGCGTGGTGATGGCGTTCGGGCTCGGCCTGGGCGTGCTCTTCCTGGCCCTCTACGACGGCCGCTCCTCCAACCGCTTCGGCCTGCTCACCGGCTCGATCGTCTCGGTCGACCCGCAGAACCTGTGGGTGCTGGGGGTCGTCGCGGCCGTCGTGCTCGCGACGCTGGCGGTGCTCTACCGGCCGCTGCTGTTCGCCAGCACCGACCCCGACGTCGCGGTGGCGCGCGGCGTGCCCGTCCGTGCGCTGACCCTGGTGTTCAGCGTGCTGATCGGGCTGGTGACGGCGCTGGCCGTGCCGATCGTCGGCGCGATCCTGGTGCTGTCGGTGCTGATCGTGCCCGGCGCCGCGGCGAACCGGGTCACCGCGAACCCGCTGCTGGCGACCGTCATCGCGATCGTCATCGCGGAGGTCGCGCTGGTCGGCGGGACGATCCTGTCGCTGGCGCCGGGGCTGCCGATCTCGGCCTACGTGGCGACCATCGGGTTCGTCGCCTACCTGCTGTGCCGCCTGGTGGGCCGGCTGCGCGGCCGCGGCCCGGTCCGCGCCTGATCCGCACGGCGCGCGGTGATCCGCTGTTCGCGCGCGTACGGACGCGCGCGGGGAGCGGATCACCGCGCGTCGCGGCGATCATGGGATCGGGTCAGCGGTGGGTGCGACGGCGGCGGGCCACTTCGGCCAGCACCACACCGGTGGCGACCGAGGCGTTCAGCGACTCCACCCGGCCGGCCAGGGGGATCGAGACGGTCACGTCGCAGGTCTCGCGGACCAGCCGGGACAGTCCCTTGCCCTCCGACCCGGTGACGATCACCAGCGGCCCGGTGGCCAGGTCGAAGTCGTCGAGGGAGACGTCGCCGTCGGCGGCCAGGCCCGCGACCATCAGCCCGGCGGAGGCGTACTCCTGCAGGGTGCGGGTCAGGTTCGTGGCGCGTGCGACCGGGACCCGGGCCGCGGTGCCCGCCGAGGTCCGCCACGCGACCGCGGTCATGCCGGCGGCACGCCGCTGCGGCACGACGACGCCGTGCCCACCGAACGCCCCCACCGACCGGACAACCGCACCCAGGTTGCGCGGGTCGGTCACCCCGTCCAGGGCGACGGCCAGTGCCGGGCGCCCGGAGTGCGACGCGGCCTCCAGCACGTCGTCGGGGTGGGCGTAGGAGTACGGCGGCACCTGCAGGGCGAGGCCCTGGTGCAGCGCTCCGCCGCTGATCCGGTCGAGGTCGTTGCGCGGCACCTCCAGGATGGAGATGCCCCGCTCCGCCGCCAGTGCGACGGCCTCGGTGACCCGGTCGTCGGCGGACATGCCGGTGGCCACCTGCAGCGCCGTCGCCGGGACGCCCGCCCGCAGGCACTCGACGACCGGGTTGCGCCCGAGCACGGTCTCCGGGGTCTCCCCGTCACCGCGACGGCCCGCGACCGGGCGTCGGCGCTGCTGCTGGTCCTGGGCGGCACGCCGCGCGGCCGCCCTCGCCTTCGGGTGGCCGGGGCGCATCTCGGCGGGCGGGGTCGGCCCCTTGCCCTTCAGTGCGCGCCGGGCCTGACCGCCGGAACCGACGACCATGCCCTTCTTGGTGCCTTCCTTGCGGATCGCACCGCGGCGCTTGGAATTGCCTGCCATGAGTTCTACGAGTCCTAAGTGTGATGTCCAGGGAGGTTGGTCAGCCTGGTGACTGGTGGCTGGCCGCCGATGGCGGAGTGAGCGCGGTGGTGATTGTAGAAGTGCAGCCAGCCGGGTAGGGCGTCGTTGCGTTGGCGGGTCGACTCATAGAGTCGGGCGTAGGCCCAGCCGTCGGCCAGGGTCC